>NZ_LIRK01000193.1 GCF_001419765.1 Streptomyces torulosus | reverse complement strand
AGATGTGTCTCAGAGACAGTCATGGCACCACCGGTCGGCGCTGTGGCACCCCCGGTCGGGCCCGACCACGACGCCGGGCCCGACCGGGGGTCGACCGTCACTTGGTGTTGATGACCTTGTCGATCGCGGCGTCCGCGTCCTTCGCGGCCTCCTCGACCGTCTTCTTGCCGGTGCCGATGTTCTGGAGCATGGTCTGGAGGATCTGGGCCTTCTCGACCTGGCCCCAGCCGGGCGCCATAGGGACGAACCAGTTGGACTCGGCCGCGGTGGCCGGGACCGCCGTCGCCGGGTCGTCCTTGAGGGTGGCGAGGTCGGTCTTGTTGTTGGGCAGGTTGCCCTTCTCCATCAGCCCCTTCTGGCCGGCGGGGCCGGTGAAGGCGTTGATCCATTCGGCGGCGACACCCTGCGCGTCGGACTTCACGGGGACGGCGAGGTCGGAGCCGCCGAGGAAGACGGGCAGGTTCTTGCCGGACGGTCCGGGCATCACGAAGTTCTCGACGTGGCCGGCGAGCTTGCCGGTCTTGTCGTTCTCCTTGGCCGCGGCGGTCGCGCCCTCCCAGGCGGGAGAGAAGATCATGCCGGACTTGCCCTGGCCGTAGACGATGTACCGGTCGGACTCGTCCTTGGTCTTGTCGCCGTGCATGTAGCTGTCGACGACGTTCTGGAACTCCTTCAGGCCCTTGACGGACTCCGGGGAGGAGAGGCTGGCCTTCCACTGGCCGCCCGACTCGACGGCGATGGAGCCGCCGGCGTCGTAGACGAAGGACATGGCCGCGTACCAGTCGCGGGTGGGCTGGTACCAGGCGCTGAACTTGTTGCCCCGCTTCTTCTGGACCTTGTCGAGGGCGGCGGTCAGCTCGTCGTACGTCTTCGGCGGGGACTTGACGCCCACGGCGGCGAAGACGTCCTTGCGCCAGTTGGCGACGCGGCCACCGGCGTAGTACGGAACGCCGTAGGTCTTGCCGTCGTAGGTCACGGAGGCCTTGAGGCCGTCGAGCCAGGCGCCGGAGTTGTCGAACTTCGCCGGGTCAACGGGGGCGAAGGCGCCCTTGACCATGTAGGCGAGCATCTCGGTGTTGCCCATCTCGACGACGTCGGGGGCCTTGTCGGTGGCGAGAACGGCGTCCAGCTTGGCGTTCTTGTCGGGCCAGCCGTAGTACTCGTGCTTGATCTTGATGCCGGGGTGCTTCTTCGTGACCGCGGCGTCGGCGGCCTTGACCAGTTCCGGCCAGTTGTTCTGCGCGTCGACCGTGAGCCAGACGGTCAGTTCCTTGGTGTCGGCCGCTTTGTCCGAGCCCCCGCTCTCGCCCCCGCACGCCGCGATGGAGACCATCATGCCCGCGACACAGATCGCGGTTGTCAGCTTGCGCTTCACGCCACCCTCCTCAGGGATGCCATTCCTCAGGGATGCCACAAACCCCCCTGCTCCCCGCGGTGACAGACGTACCGCCCATGGGGCCGGGACCTGGACCAATGGTGTAGACCAGTACGCCGGAGCTTGGCTCAGACCAATCGGTGTGTCAAGGGTGCGCGAACCCGCTCTCACCAGCCGTTATGCGACCTACATATGCAAGAACCTTTATGTAAGAAGGCAGCGAAAACCGAGCGCTTGAGTCACACTCGTCAGGTAGACCACTGCACCTTCCCGGAGTGGACCAGCGGAGCCCCCTCCATGGACTAGACCAGCGGGGGCTGTGCGGGTATACAGAAGGATCACGCCACTAGGAGCCGGGAAGGCGGAGCATGAGCACCGACGTCAGCAGTGCGGAGAACGAGAACGGGGCGAACGTCCGTACCGCGCGCGTGCCCAAGTACTACCGCCTGAAGAAGCACCTGCTCGACATGACCGAAACACTGCCGCCGGGCACGCCGGTCCCCCCGGAGCGGACGCTGGCCGCAGAGTTCGACACCTCGCGCACGACCGTGCGGCAGGCGCTGCAGGAACTGGTGGTCGAGGGGCGTCTGGAGCGCATCCAGGGCAAGGGCACGTTCGTCGCCAAGCCGAAGGTCTCCCAGGCCCTGCAACTCACCTCGTACACCGAGGACATGCGCGCCCAGGGTCTGGAACCGACGTCCCAGCTGCTGGACATCGGCTACGTCACCGCGGACGACACCCTCGCCGGGCTGCTGGACATCACGGCGGGCGGACGGGTCTTGCGGATCGAGCGGCTCCGTATGGCGAACGGCGAGCCGATGGCCATCGAGACGACCCATCTGTCCGCCAAGCGCTTCCCCGCCCTGCGCAGGTCACTGGTCAAGTACACGTCCCTCTACACCGCGCTCGCCGAGGTGTACGACGTCCATCTCGCCGAGGCCGAGGAGACCATCGAGACCTCCCTCGCCACCCCGCGCGAGGCCGGCCTGCTCGGCACGGACGTCGGCCTGCCGATGCTGATGCTCTCCCGCCACTCCGTGGACAAGGAGGGCCAGCCGGTGGAGTGGGTGCGCTCCGTCTACCGGGGCGACCGCTACAAGTTCGTGGCGCGCCTGAAGCGCCCGCAGGACTGACCGGCCCGCGGCGATCGGTCCCCCGCGGCGGCGACCGATCCCCTGCGACGGTCTCACCGATCCCCCGCGGCGGCAGCCGTCCCGTGCGCCGGAGAGGACGCACGGGACGCAGTACCTCCGCAAATCCGTTATGCGAACAGGGGTTACGCGCAGCGGAGCAGTCCCTTAGATTTCCTGCGCATTACTCAGGTGATCAGTGAGGGGACGGAGCCCTGGTATGTCCAATGCGCCCGACGTGAAATCACCGGAGACACCGGCGGTGACACCTGTCAGAGTGGTCATCGCCCTGTTCCTGTTCGCCCCGTTCGTGGCGATGCTCTGGGTCGGTTCGTACGCCAAGACGGACCCCGCGTTCATCGGCATCCCGTTCTTCTACTGGTACCAGATGGCCTGGGTGCTGATCTCCACCGCGCTCACGGCCGCCGCCTACGTGCTGTGGCAGCGTGACCAGCGAGCCCGCAGGTCCGCGCGGTCCGAGGACGGGGGTGTCGCGCAGTGAAGGACGGCGTGAACGGCGTGGCACTCGCCGTCTTCATCTTCTTCTTCCTGGCCGTCACGGTGATGGGCTTCATGGCCGCCCGCTGGCGCAAGGCCGAGAACGAGCACAGCCTCGACGAATGGGGCCTGGGCGGACGGTCGTTCGGTACCTGGATCACCTGGTTCCTGCTCGGCGGCGACCTCTACACCGCGTACACCTTCGTCGCCGTACCGGCGGCGATCTACGCGGCGGGCGCGGCCGGCTTCTTCGCGGTGCCCTACACGATCCTGGTGTACCCGCTCATCTTCACGTTCCTGCCCCGTCTGTGGTCGGTGTCGCACCGGCACGGGTACGTGACCACGTCGGACTTCGTCCGGGGCCGCTTCGGCTCGAAGGGCCTGTCGCTCGCGGTGGCGCTGACCGGCATCCTGGCAACGATGCCCTACATCGCCCTCCAGCTCGTCGGCATCCAGGCCGTGCTGGACGTGATGGGCGTCGGCGGCGGCGAGAACACCAACTGGTTCATCAAGGACCTGCCGCTGCTGATCGCCTTCGGCGTCCTGGCCGCGTACACCTACTCCTCCGGCCTCCGCGCCCCCGCGCTGATCGCGTTCGTGAAGGACACGCTGATCTACATCGTCATCGCGGTGGCGATCATCTACATCCCGATCAAGCTCGGCGGCTTCGACGACATCTTCGCCAAGGCGAGCGAGGCGTACGGCCAGACCAACCCGGCGACGGGCGCGCCGCGCGGGGCCCTGGTCCCGGGCGACGCCAACCAGTGGACGTACGCGACCCTGGCCCTCGGCTCGGCGCTCGCGCTCTTCATGTACCCGCACTCGATCACCGCGACGCTGTCCTCGAAGAGCCGCGAGGTGATCCGCCGCAACACCACGATCCTGCCGCTGTACTCGCTGATGCTGGGCCTGCTGGCGCTGCTGGGCTTCATGGCGATCGCGGCCGGCGTCAAGGTGCAGAACGGCCAGCTGGCGATCCCGCAGCTGTTCGAGACCATGTTCCCGGACTGGTTCGCGGGCGTGGCCTTCGCGGCGATCGGCATCGGAGCGCTGGTGCCGGCGGCGATCATGTCCATCGCCGCGGCGAACCTTTTCACCCGCAACATCTACAAGGACTTCATCAAGCCGGACGCCACGCCCGCGCAGGAGACCAAGGTCTCCAAGCTGGTGTCGCTGCTGGTGAAGGTCGGCGCGCTGGTCTTCGTCCTGACGATGGACAAGACCGTCGCCATCAACTTCCAGCTCCTCGGCGGCATCTGGATCCTCCAGACCTTCCCGGCCCTGGTCGGCGGCCTCTTCACCCGCTGGTGCCACCGCTGGGCCCTGCTCGCCGGCTGGGCGGTCGGCATGATCTACGGGACGGTCGCCGCGTGGAACGTCTCCTCGCCGACCCAGAAGCACTTCGGCGGCTCCTCCGCGGAGATCCCCGGCATCGGCGAGATCGGCTACATCGGCCTCACGGCGTTCGTCCTCAACGTCGCCGTCACCGTGGTCCTCACCTTCGTCCTCCGGGCGGCCAAGGCCCCCGACGGCATCGACGAGACCAAGCCGAGCGACTACACGGCCGACGCGGGCGACGCGGGAGTCCAGGTGGAACTGCCCCCGGCGACGGCGGGTTCGAGCCACTGACGCTCCGACGCGCAGCTTCCCCGCGCCCCAGTGGAAGGCCCGAGCCCCTTCCGACGGGCCGCAGGCCCCTTGAAGGGCCGAAGGCCCGAAAGGGGCGCGGGGAACTGCGCGAGCAACCACGACGAAGCCGCACCCGCCGACACAGCGAACCCCCGACTTCATAGGCGCCCAAGGGGCCCGAAGGGGCACAGCCCCTGATGACGGAAGGGCAACGGCAGCGGGCGCACCCCCGGCTACCCTGACCCCGTGACCGTCCCCGCACCGATCGTCCTGGACAGCGACCCCGGTATCGACGACGCCGTAGCCCTGCAGTACCTCCTCGGCACAGGCCTCTGGGACCTCAAGGCCTACACCTCGGTCGGCGGCAACCTCCCCGCCGACGCCACCTACCGCAACGCCCGCGCACTGGCCCGAGCCCTCCGCATCGACACCGACGTCCCCGTCCACCGGGGCGCGGGCCGCCCCCTGTCCCGCCTCCCCTACCGCGAGGCATCCGCCTTCCACGGCCGGGCCGGCCTCGGCGAGGAGTCCCTGCCCGACTCCACCGCCCCGCACCCCACGGAGTCCTCCGCACAGGCCCTGCTGCGCCTGTCCCGCGAGTACGAGGGCGAGCTGACGGTGTGCGCCACCGGCCCGCTCACGAACGTCGCGATCGCCCTGCTGGAGGATCCCGGTTTCGCCCGCCGCGTCGCGAAGTTCGTGTTCATGGGTGGCGCCGCGCAGGTGCCGGGGAACTTCACCCCGGTCGCCGAGTTCAACATCTGGTCCGACCCGGACGCCGCCGAGGTCGTGCTCGCCTCCGGCATCCCGTTCACGATGGTCGACCTGGACGCCTCCCACCGGTGGCTGTTCCGCCCCGCGGACCTCGCGGCGCTGGAGGCGGCGGGCCCGGGCACGGCGCTCGCCGCCCGGCTGATGCGGACGTACATGCAGGCCTACGGCCGCCACGGCGGCGACGGCACGTGTCCGCTGCACGATCCGCTGGCGGTGGGGGTGTGCGGGGACGAGGCGTTCGTGACGGCCGCCGAGGGGGCCGTGGTCGTGGAGTGCGCGAGCGAACTCACGCGCGGCCAGACCGTGTTCGTGCCGGCCGACGCCCGACGGATCTACTACTCCGAGTCCCCCTCCCTGACGGCCCGCCTCCGCATCACCGGCCGCGTCGCCCTCGGCCCCGGCCCCCGTGACTTCAGCGAGCACTTCGTGACGACGCTGTCGCACTGGCCGGCACTGCCCTGACCGGCCCACCGCCAGCCGCCCCGCCGCCAGCCCTCAGCCCTCAGCCCTCAGCCCTCAGCCCTCAGCCCTCAGCCCTCAGCCCTCAGCCACACCGACAATCACACGATCAACCGTCCCTGTGGACAACCGCGGACCTGCCGACCGCCTCCTCGTGCAGACTGCGATCCATGGACATCACGATCAGGCACATCTCCCCCGACGAGTACACCGACCTCGGCGACATCACCGCACAGGCCTACCTGACGGACGGTTTGCTGGACTTCGGCGAGAGCGACGCATACCTCGGCGAACTGCGGGACGTGGCGCGGCGGGCCGCCGCGGCCGAGGTGCTCGTGGCCGTGGCGGAGGGACGGGTGGTCGGCGGCGTGACCTTCGTCCGGGCCGGAGGCGCCATGGCCGATATCGCCACCACCGGTGAGGCCGAGATCCGGATGCTGGCAGTCGACCACGCCGCCCGCGGCCGCGGCATCGGCGAGGCCCTCGTGCGCGACTGCGTCGAGCGCGCCAGAGCCGTCGAGGGCTGTGTACGGGTCGTGCTGTCGACCCAGCGGACCATGCACTCCGCCCACCGCATCTACGAACGGCTGGGCTTCGTTCGAACGCCGGCACGCGACTGGAACCCCGTCCCGCACCTCCCGGACCTGACGCTGCTCACCTATGAGTTGACGCTATGACACGCTCCGAAGTCACGGGGACACAACATCTGGGGGTGGACCGGCTACCCAACACAAGATGTATGCTCATGCTCGCTGTCGCCGCAGGGGAATCCGGTGCGAATCCGGAACTGTCCCGCAACGGTGTACTTGCGTGTTTTCGCACGCGAGTTCAGTCCGAGGACCTGCCGACAGTGCGCCCGGCCGTCCGGTCCGGGTGCCCTGACGTCCGGGCCTCGTGGAGTGGGTCGGTGGACGCGACGCCCCCGTGCGCTCGTGTGCTGCTGCCTGCCCTCGGCGAGGCCCCGTGCCGAGCGAGGGAGAGCCCCCACGTGACCATCGCGCCAGCCGACCCGGTTTCAGCCACCCCGGCCCCCGCCGGACCGGCTTCCGCCACTCCGGTGACGGAGACCGACGGTCCCGGTGCCGCGTTGCTGCGGACCCTGACCGAGCTGACCGCCGACCTGCCCGACGCCGACCCCGGCCGGGTCGCCGCCGCCGCGCTGCGCGGCCGGTCCGCTCGGGCGGACGAGACGGAGCTGCGCGAGCTGGCCACGGAGGCGGCCGCCGGCCTCATCTCCGAGGACCCCGCCTACTCGAAGCTGGCCGCCCGCCTGCTGACGATCTCCATCCGCGCCGAGGCCGCCTCCCAGGGCGTCACGACGTTCACGGAGTCCGTCGCCGTGGGCCACCGGGAAGGGCTCGTCGCCGACCGCACGGCGGAGTTCACGCGCCTGCACGCCGAGCGGCTCGACGCGCTCGTCGACCCGGCCGCCGACGACCGGTTCGGCTACTTCGGGCTGCGCACGCTCCACAGCCGCTACCTCCTCAGGCATCCGATCACCCGCAAGGTGGTGGAGACGCCGCAGCACTTCATGCTGCGGGTGGCCAGTGGTCTCGCCGAGGACGACACCGCGCGGTCCGTGGACGAGGTCGCCGCTCTGTACCGGCTCATGAGCCGCCTCGACTACCTGCCCTCCTCCCCCACCCTCTTCAACTCCGGCACGCGACACCCCCAGATGTCGTCCTGCTACCTTCTCGACTCCCCACTGGACGAGCTGGACTCCATCTACGACCGCTACCACCAGGTGGCCCGCCTCTCGAAGCACGCCGGCGGCATCGGGCTGTCGTACTCCCGCATCCGTTCGCGCGGTTCGCTGATCCGCGGTACCAACGGGCACTCCAACGGCATCGTGCCGTTCCTGAAGACGCTGGACGCCTCGGTCGCCGCCGTGAACCAGGGCGGCCGGCGCAAGGGCGCGGCCGCGGTCTACCTGGAGACCTGGCACTCCGACATCGAGGAGTTCCTGGAGCTGCGCGACAACACCGGTGAGGACGCCCGCCGTACGCACAACCTGAACCTGGCGCACTGGATCCCGGACGAGTTCATGCGCCGGGTCAACGCGGACGAGCAGTGGTCGCTGTTCTCCCCGGCGGACGTGCCCGAGCTGGTCGACCTGTGGGGCGCCGAGTTCGACGCCGCGTACCGCAAGGCGGAGACGGACGGGCTGGCGCGGAAGACCATCCCGGCCCGTGACCTGTACGGCCGCATGATGCGGACGCTCGCGCAGACCGGCAACGGATGGATGACGTTCAAGGACGCCGCCAACCGCACCGCCAACCAGACGGCCGAGCCGGGCCACGTCGTCCACTCCTCCAACCTCTGCACGGAGATCCTGGAGGTCACGGACGACGGCGAGACGGCGGTCTGCAACCTGGGCTCGGTGAACCTGGGCGCCTTCGTCGACCTCACGACCGGTGACCTGGACTGGCAGCGGCTGGACGAGACCGTCCGCACGGCCGTGACCTTCCTGGACCGGGTCGTCGACATCAACTTCTACCCCACCGAGCAGGCGGGCCGGTCCAACGCCAAGTGGCGCCCCGTGGGCCTCGGCGCGATGGGCCTGCAGGACGTCTTCTTCAAGCTGCGGCTGCCGTTCGACTCGGCCGAGGCGAAGGCCCTGTCCACCCGGATCGCCGAGCGCATCATGCTCGCCGCGTACGAGGCGTCCACCGACCTCGCCGAGCGCAACGGCCCGCTGCCGGCCTGGGAGAAGACCCGGACGGCCCGCGGTGTGCTGCACCCCGACCACTACGGCGTGGAGTTCACCTGGCCGGAGCGCTGGGCGGCCCTGCGCGAGCGCGTCGCCGCGGTCGGCATGCGCAACTCGCTGCTCCTCGCCATCGCGCCCACGGCGACCATCGCCTCCATCGCCGGTGTGTACGAGTGCATCGAGCCGCAGGTGTCCAACCTGTTCAAGCGGGAGACCCTCTCCGGTGAGTTCCTCCAGGTCAACTCCTACCTGGTGAAGGACCTCAAGGAGCTGGGCGTCTGGGACGCCCGCACCCGTGAGGCGCTGCGCGACTCGAACGGCTCCGTGCAGGACTTCGCGTGGATCCCGGCCGACGTCCGGGCGCTGTACCGCACGGCCTGGGAGATCCCCCAGCGCGGCCTGATCGACATGGCCGCCGCCCGCACCCCGTATCTGGACCAGGCCCAGTCGCTGAACCTGTTCCTGGAGACGCCGACCATCGGCAAGCTCTCCTCGATGTACGCGTACGCCTGGAAGTCGGGGCTGAAGACCACGTACTACCTGCGCTCGCGCCCGGCGACCCGTATCGCCCGCGCCGCCCAGGGCCAGGGCCAGACGCAGACGCAGACGCAGCTGTCCGCCCAGTCCGAGAAGACCATCCCCGTCCAGCAGGCCGCCGACCCGGACGCCGTCGCCTGCTCCCTTGAGAACCCCGAGTCCTGCGAGGCCTGCCAGTGATGTCCAGCACCCAGAATCTTCTCGACCCCGGCTTCGAGCTGACTCTGCGCCCCATGCGCTACCCGGACTTCTACGAGCGCTACCGGGACGCCATCAAGAACACCTGGACCGTGGAGGAGGTCGACCTCCACTCGGACGTCGCCGACCTCGCGAAGCTCAGCCCGGCCGAGCAGCACCTGATCGGCCGTCTGGTCGCCTTCTTCGCGACGGGCGACTCGATCGTCGCGAACAACCTGGTGCTGACGCTCTACAAGCACATCAACTCCCCCGAGGCGCGGCTGTATCTGTCGCGGCAGTTGTTCGAGGAGGCCGTCCACGTCCAGTTCTACCTGACGCTGCTGGACACCTACCTCCCCGACCCGGAGGACAGGACGGCGGCCTTCGCGGCCGTGGAGAACATCCCGTCCATCCGGGAGAAGGCCGGGTTCTGCTTCAAGTGGATGGACTCGGTCGAGAAGCTGGACCGCCTGGAGTCGCGGGCGGACCGTCGCCGCTTCCTGCTCAACCTCATCTGCTTCGCGGCGTGCATCGAGGGGCTGTTCTTCTACGGTGCCTTCGCGTACGTCTACTGGTTCCGCAGCCGGGGCCTGCTGCACGGTCTGGCGACGGGCACCAACTGGGTGTTCCGCGACGAGACGATGCACATGAGCTTCGCGTTCGACGTGGTCGACACCGTCCGCAAGGAGGAGCCGGACCTCTTCGACGACGAGCTGCAGCAGCAGGTGACGGACATGCTGCGGGAGGCCGTGGAGGCCGAGCTGCAGTTCGCCCGCGACCTGTGCGGTGACGGCCTGCCGGGCATGAACACCGACTCCATGCGGCAGTATCTGGAGTGCGTCGCCGACCAGCGGCTGACGCGGCTCGGCTTCGCGCCGGTGTACGGCTCGGAGAACCCCTTCTCCTTCATGGAGCTGCAGGGCGTCCAGGAGCTGACCAACTTCTTCGAGCGGCGGCCGTCCGCGTACCAGGTCGCGGTGGAGGGCACCGTCGACCTGGACGAGGACTTCTAGGACCCGCGAGCCGGCTCCGCCACGAGGGTGGCGGGCCGGTTCGCCCCGGCCCGCCGGGGTCACTTGAGCGTGATCGTGTCCCCGGCCGAGGTGACCCGCGCGGTCGACGTCAGGCCGGGGAAGTACCAGCGCCAGCTGCCCGCCGCGTCGACGGTCACCTTGGTGCTGAGCCTTCCGGCGCTGCCCGACTTCACCGTCTTCACGGTGGTGTAGCGGGCGGCGCCGTTCTTCTTGAACTGAAGCCGGACCGACTGCCCCGTGAACCCCTGGTACTTGAGGGTCTCCCAGTTGGCGCGGGACAGCGTGCCGGTGACGGTGACCTTCGAGCCCTTGGCGACCTTGTCGGGCGCGATGGCGGTGGTCAGCTTCGAGGCACGCTTGACCTTGTACCGGGCGATGTTGTCGGAGATCCAGTAGTCGCCGTCGTTGGCCTTGACGGTGGCGTTGACCTGCCAGACCCCGGCTACGCGGTTGGAGTCAATGTCGTCGCTGTCGGCGATCCAGCCGGGGTCGACCCTCATCGTTCCTGTGCACACCGATGTCGTCGCGCTCTTCTTCTTGCAGGACGAGTCGTCGTCCCAGGTGATGAAGCCGTAGCCGTTGGACCTGTTGAAGGTGCTCAGATCGGTGATCTTCCTGGCACCCGAGTTGTCCTTGATGGTGACGGCGATCGGGTACGTGATGGTCTTCGACGTCCCCACGATGACGTTCCCGCCGCCGTTGACGACCGTCTTCGTCACCCGGACGTCGCCCTTCCCCTCTGCCTGGGCCCCCGTCGCCGCCAGCAGCACCAGGGCCGCCGCCCCGCCCGCGACGGCCAGGGTGCGGCCGTGCGCGGGGCGCGTTCCGTGTCTCATGATCCTCCCCTTGTGGTCGGGGAGAGGCTACACACGGAGGGAGGTCGGAGTCGTACAGATATGCGATCAGACCGTGCGGGCGAAGCGGCGCGAGGCGGCGCCGGAGGTACGCCGCTCGGGCCGCGGCCCGTCGATGGCGGCCTGGCGTTCCGCCGCCTCCCTGAGCTGCCGGTCCACACGCCGGTCGTGGAGGACGCCGATGAGGGCGGGCAGCGCGACCAGGGCCAGCATGCCGAGTACGACCAGTGTTCCGATGAGTGCTTGCAGCTGTGTGGTGTCCATGGACACCACTGTCACGCGGAACACCCCTTACCAACAGTGGCAGTACTGCCGCGCGCCCTCCAATTACTGCCACTTCCGAGGCACACTGGAGGCATGCTGACCAACGTGGCGGCCGTCCTCATGGACGGCGTGCACCCCTTCGAACTCGGTGTCGTCTGCGAGGTCTTCGGCCTGGACCGCAGCGACGAGGGCCTGCCCGTGTACGACTTCGCGGTCGCCTCCGCGGAGGGCCCGACCCTGCGCACGCACGCCGGGTTCACGATCTCGACGCCGTACGGACTGGAGCGGCTCGACGAGGCCGACCTGGTCGTCGTCCCGGCGGGCGAGAGCTATGTGCGGCGGATCTATCCGGCGGACCTGCTGGAGGCGCTGCGCCGGGCCACCGACCGGGGCGCCCGGGTGCTGAGCGTGTGCTCGGGGGTGTTCGTGCTCGGTGCGGCCGGTCTGCTGGACGGCCGGCGCTGCGCGGTGCACTGGCGGCACTCCGACGAGCTGTCCCGGCGGTATCCGCGCGCGATGGTGGAGCCGGACGTGCTGTACGTGGACGAGGACCCGGTGATCACCTCGGCGGGCACGGCGGCCGGTATCGACGCCTGTCTGCACATCGTCCGCAAGGAGCAGGGGCCGGAGGTCGCCAACAAGATCGCCCGGCGGATGGTCGTGCCACCGCACCGGGACGGGGGCCAGGCCCAGTACGTCGAGCGGCCGCTGCCGCGCTCGCAGTGCGACACGGTCGGCGAGGTGCTGGCGTGGATGGAACGCCACCTCGACGAGGAGGTCACCGTCGAGCAGCTCGCGGCACGCGCCCACATGTCGCCGCGGACGTTCGCCCGCCGCTTCCAGCAGGAGACGGGGACCACCCCATACCGTTGGATCCTGCGCCAACGGGTGCTGCTGGCACAGCGGTTGCTGGAGGCGACGGACGAGACGATGGACGCGATCGCCTGGCGCACGGGTTTCGGCACGGCGGCCACCCTGCGCCATCAGTTCGTCCGGGCCCTGGGTACGACACCGCAGGCCTACCGCCGTACCTTCCGGGGTCCGGAGGCCGCCGCCTGAGAACGGCGCCGGGCGCGCGTCGGGGCGGTCGGCTGCCGCCCGGACGCGCGCCCGGGATGTGTCCGTGCGGTGGTTCAGTCGTTCGCGACGACGGGGTAGCGCGGCTCGTTCTCGGCCATCTGCCGCAGCGCGTCCTTGCGGTCGCGCTTGGAGAGCCGGTCGATGTACAGGTAGCCGTACAGGTGGTCGGTCTCGTGCTGGAGGCAGCGCGCGAAGTACCCGGTGCCGCGGACCTTGATCGGGTTGCCCTTCTCGTCCTGGCCGGTGACCTCGGCGTAGTCGGGCCGGGCGAGCGGCATGTACGCGGTCGGCACCGACAGGCAGCCCTCGTTGCTGTCGTCCAACCGGCGCTTTTCGGCGGGCAGTTCGACGAGCTTGGGGTTGCAGACGACGCCGACGTGGCGGTTGCCCTCGTCGTCGGGGCAGTCGTACACGAACACCTTCAGGTCGACGCCGATCTGGTTGGCGGCGAGGCCCACGCCCTCGGCGGTGCGCTGGCTGGCGAACATGTCGTCCACGAGCTTGGCGAGTTCGTCGCCGAACTCCGTGACGTCCTTGCACTCCTTGTGCAGGACCGGGTTCCCGACGACGGTGATGGGCCGCGAGGTGCCGCGCTCGCGGTACGCCTGCTCGCGCTCCTCGCAGTCCTCCGTGTCGACGACGAATCCCTCGTCGTCGACGGGGAGCACGCCCACGTGCTGCTGTTCGGTGTCCTGCTGAGCCATGACAGACGTACGCCTTCCTCACAAAACAAGGGCTGAGTTGCTGATACAGGGTACGGGCAGCGGCGGAGGGGAGCGCGGGCAACCGTGTGACCGGCCGGGCGCGGTCCGTGCCCCGGCGTACGACCGCTCGACCCTCTAACAGACCTCTTCGAGATCCCGCCAGTCCCTGGAATCAGGGCTGTCGGCGACCCACCCGTCGAGCAGCCCCCGTACCAACGACGCCGGCGCGGCGATGCCGCACTCCCGCTCGGGCACCCACAACTGCCCGTCCGTGACATGCCCGAGCGGCCCGGGATGCCCAGGCTCACTGTGGTCGTGCGGGTCCATGTGGTCCCCGTCGCCCTCGTCGGACGGCATCCGGGACTCCGAGCACAGCCGGCACAGCAGCCGCACCGACGACGACCAGTCCTCGGCGGCGAAGCCCGCGTCGGCCGCGAGCCGTTCCAGCGCGTCCCGGTCGGACTCCGTGGCGGCCTCCAGCAGCACCACCCAGGTCGGCACCGGCGACGGCGCCCACAGTTCGATCTCGTCGAACACCGGGTACGCGTGGCCGGCGGCCGTGGTCCGCTCGCCGTGCGGGACTCCGTCGTGGAGGACGACCTCGCCCCAGCGCCGGCCGGACGACGGCAGCGGAATGGAGAGCACCTCTATGCGCGCCGGGTCGAGCCTGCGCCCCCACACGACCTCGGCCTCACCCTCCGGCGAGAGCCGCACGGCAGCGCTGCCCAGGTCCATGCCCACCGGCTCCCCGGTGTCCGCGACGCCGCCCCCGGGCTTCGGCCGGGCCGCACCACCGGGCACCCGCAGCCCGTACGCCTGCCAGGCACGACGTGCCAGCGGCCAGTCCTGCAGGGCGGTGGCGGCGATGCCCACGTTCCACCAGTCGGGCGCCCCGGTCTCCCGGTCGAGCAGCGCGACGGCCCTCAGGCCGGCCGCTCTGGCCTGCTCCCAGTCGTGCCGGAACTTGTGCAGCAGGGCGAGGTTGAACCAGGACTCGGACAGCCACGGCTCCAGGTCCGCGGCACGGGTCAGCAGTGCCCCCGCGTCCTCGTAACGACCGTCGCCGATGAGCGTGAACGCCCGGTCGGTGGCCTGCCGCCACGAGGCGGAGGGCCGATGCCGTCCCTTGCCGAAGATCCTCACGATTCCCGCCTGCCAGTTACGGTTCCCGCCTGCCGTTTCCGTGGAGTGGGCCGGCCGTCGCCCCCGGTACACCCTCTCCCTCGCATCCAACCACGGACGGAAGGAGAGCCGCTCATTACCCATGGGTTACCCCACCACGGGCAAGGTCAGACCGTCTCGTGCGACCACCCTGGCAAGCGATTCGACCACCTCTGGCTGATAGTCGTGTGCTGTCGCGAGCCGCAGTTCCTCCAGTGCCCTGAGCGGCCCTGAGGGCCCTGCTTCCCGGGTCTTCTCCTCGTATGCGTTCACCGCCCGGACGATCCGCGCGCCGACCGGCTGCTCACGGTAGGGATCGGCCTGGCGCTCCACCACCACGGCGACCTCGGTGTCCACCCCGGTCTGCCGCACGACAGCGCCGCCCAGCAGCGCGATCCGACGCTGCTCCGCCGTCGGCAGGCCGACGGTGGCGCCGCCGGGCACCGGGTCGACCAGGCTGAGCTGTCCGATGTCGTGCATGAGGGCCGCGTACTCCAGGACGGTCAGCTCCCGCTCGCCGAGCCCCAGCTCCCGCCCCACCTCACGGCTGAGGGCGGCGACCCTGCGGGCGTGGCCGGGCGGGGTGTACCCCGCGATCTCCGTGGCCCTGGCCAGCGAGGCGATGGTCTGCCGGTACGTGGTCCGCACGGCCGCGTACCGCCGGAACGACAGCTGGGTGAGCAGCAGCGGAAGCGAGAACACGGGCAGCGCCCACAGTCCGGCGACCCCGACCGCGACGGCCATCACGACGCCGGTCGCGCAGACCGCCGAGCCGATCCCGAGGAGGCCCCGCAGTTCGTCCCGCAGCAGCGGCCCGTACGGCCATCGGGTCCGGGCCCGTGCCAGGGCCGCCGCCAGGACGGCGTCACACAGGGCGGTCATCACGAGCAGGCCGACGAGCAGCAGCACGCGCGCGTGCCCGCTCCAGCCCAGCAGCCGTCCGCTGTCGTGCAGGGGCTGGAAGCAGACGGCGGCGAAGGCGACGGTGAGGACGCGCCGGGTGAGGTGGTCGGCGGTGTCCCCGCGCCCCCTTGCGGCGTGGGGCGCACACCCGAGCAGCGCGCCCACGGCGACGACGGCCACGACCTGCGGCACCCCGTGCGCCGTCGAACGCCCCGCGCACTCCCCCAGCAGCGCGTACGCGAGCCCTCCGGCCGCGCCCAGCGGCGCCTGCTCCCTGCCCTCCGCCCCGCGCCAGCGGGACAGCTCCCCCGCGCCCACCAGCACACCGAACACGAGAGCGACTCCGGGCTCGTCGAGGCCGTACCGGAGGGTGTGCCCGAGCCCGGCGAGCACGAGCAGGGCGGCAAGGCAGCGGAGAAGGACGGGGAGGAGCGGGACCGGAGCCCCCCTCGGAGAACTCACCGGCCCCGCCTCCCGGCGGCATCGCGCTCGACGACTCCCCGATCAGCCGATCCCCGCTCGGGCGCCCGCTGCTCGTGCGCCCGCTGCTCGGCCGCTCCCCGATCGGCCGCCGCCCCCGCGGCACGCTCCACGGCAGGTGCCCCCGGCGCCGGTACGTTTCCGCGTGGTGCGGTGGTCACCAGGGGCTCCCAGCCGCAGCGGGACAGTGCCCGTCCCAGCGCTCCCACCATCACGGGGTCGAACTGCGTGCCGGCGCAGCGCTCCAGCTCCGCCAGCGCGGCGGCGACCGGGCGCCCCCGCCGGTAGGACCGGGTCGAGGTCATCGCGTCGAACGCGTCGGCCACCGCCACCAGCCGCGCGAACTCCGGGATCTCGCTCCCGACCAGCCCGTAGGGGTATCCGCTCCCGTCCATCCGCTCGTGGTGGTGCAGGACCGCCGCCCGCGCCTCGCCGAGGAAGGAGATCCCGCGCACCATCTCGTGCCCGTACTCGGGATGCAGTTCGACGATCCGCCGCTCCTCCGGGGTGAGCGGCCCGTCCTTGCGCAGCAGCCGCGTCGGCACCCCCAGTTTCCCCACGTCGTGGAGGATCCCGGCGAAGCGCAGCACCTCGGCGCGGTCGTCGTCCATGCCCAGCTCGCGCGCGATCATCAAGGACGCCTGCCCGACCCGTTCGCTGTGGCCGCGCGTATAGGCGTCCTTGATGATCGCGC
>NZ_LIRK01000192.1 GCF_001419765.1 Streptomyces torulosus | reverse complement strand
CCACGGGAGTGGAGTCCACGATCCAGACATCGTCCAGCCATAGGTCGGTGTCTGCGGCCAGCGACCGGATGACCCGTTTGACCAGGGGCAGAGCGGCTCGCAGCCGCTTGTTGTAGGCGGGCCGCTGCGGCAGGTACGGGAACATCCCGTGCAGGTGGGCGTGGGCGAAGCGCAGCCAGCGGGCCTCGCAGTGGAAGCCCAGCACGGCCTGGGCCACCGCCAGGGTCACCAGCTCGGCATCGGTCAGTCGCGGCGGACGTCCGCGCCACCGCGGGGTCTTCAAACGGTCATCGACATGCACGTACAGTGCCGTCAAGAGGGTGTCTAAATCGGTCGTCACAACCCGATGTTGGACACCCTCCCTCCGTCTGAGAACCCCGCAATTGGAACTACTCGTCTAGCTCTTGGCGGCCGGCTTCCAGTCCTCGACGAGGAGGCCGAGGAGCACCTCGTCGAGGAACTCGCCCATCACCCAGGCCGAGGAACGCAGGGCGCCCTCGCGGACGAAGCCGTTCCGCTCGGCGGAGCGGAGCATCGCGGTGTTGTCGGACAGCGTCTCGATCTGGAGCCGGTGCAGGCTGCGCACGACGAACCCGTAGTGGCACAGCACGGCGACGACGTCGGTGCCGTAACCCTTGCCGCGGCAGGACGGCAGCAGCCCGAGCCCTATGTGGGCGCACCGGTTGTGGTTGTCGATGCCCCAGAGCGTCGCGGCGCCGACCAGGGTGTCGCCCTCCAGCTCCACCACGGAGAACTGGACGAGTCCGTCGTTCTTGCCGTCCACGAACAGCCGGGGGTCCTTCGAGTCGGGTGTGATCGGCCGCCACGGCCCGGCCTCGGCGCGCGCGGCGTTGGCCACGTCGTCGTAGAGCTCGGTCCGCAGGACCGGGATGTCGTCCTCGTACCGGGCCCTGAGCCCGACCTTGGTCCCCTTCAGCATGCGAGCTTCCTATCCGACCGCCCCGACCGGCGGCAAACCAATAAACGATCTCCGCGTCGGGGCGGGCAGGTCCCGCATCGCACGTGACGTCACCGTCCACCGCCGGACGTCCGGCTCGCCGCATGGCGATGGGGCGACTGGATCAGCAGGTCCCTGAGAAGGCGGCGCGCCTTGTCGTCCGGTCGAGGCCCCGACATGGCTCCGCCGCCGTCGCGATCGCGCCTGCGGAGCGCGCCTCGTTCGAGACCCGTGGTGGCCCGTGGAGCAGGCCCCGTTCGGAGCGGGTGGAGTGTCCCCCCCCCGTTCGAAACGGACGCCGTACCGGGCCACGGACACCGCGCGGCCCCCTCCCGCGCGATGGCTTCGCGCGAAGGGGGCCGCTTCTCCAAGGTCACCCGCTCCGGGGCCCGTTCATGCCCGCAGCGGGTTCGCCCGTACCGCTGCCATCAGGTACCAGGCCGTCGCCCCGGTGTGCCGGTACGGGTAGTAGCCGAAGCCGAAACCCGTGTCGAGGGGGCTGCTCGCGGAGACGATGCCGGAGCGTTCCGGGAGGGTACGGCCGCCGACCGTCTGAGCGGTGCCGAGGTGGTCCTGGGCGCGTTCGAGGGAGTCGAGCAGGCGTCGGGCTCGGTACTCGTCGCCGCGCGCCCCCCGGTCACGGAACGCGAGCGCCAGATGGGCGGTCCCCTCGAACCACACACCGTTGCGGTCCGGCTTGGGCTGGAACTCGGCGATCGGCTTGTCCTCGTCGGCGACGAGGCTCGCCGAGCTGAACGTGACCCCCTCGTACGACTGCCCGGCCGGCACCGTGCTGTTGCGGCGCTCGGAGTGGTCCAGGACGGCCAGTTCACCGGCCGCCCAGTCCAGGGACCGCGCGTGACGGCGCGAGTCGAGCGCGAGGTGCGTCCAGGTCTGGGTGTCCTCGGGGACGGGGGACTTGTTGACGGTGACCCCGTCGTTGGTGCCCGTGTAGAAGAAGCCGCCCGCCGGCTCCCACATCCGCCGCACGAACGCCTCCGCCCGCGCCGCGCGTTCCCGCCACACCCGGTCGCCGGTGAGCCGGGCGAGCCGCCCGAACAGGCAGACCAGGTCCGTGTTGTGCTCGGTCGACGTGAACGGCAGTTTCTCGTTCGCCCCGTTCACACCGAACTTGTAGCCGCCGAGGGGCTCGTCCGTACGGCCGGTGCGCTCGATCCACTCCCCGATCCGCACCGCCGCCGCGAGGAACCGCCGGGCCCGAGTCCGCCGCGCCAGCGCGCTCAGCGCGATCCCGGCCCACGCCATGTCCCCGACGGCCGTCCCCGTGAAGCCGAACTGCGTGCCGACGTTCGCGGTGCCGTCGGGCCGTACGAAGCCGTGCGGCTGCGGCACGCCGTCGAAGAAGACGTACGGCCCGACGTTGTATGCCTGCCGCAACCGGCCGTCGTCGTAAGCCGGGTCGTGCGCCTGGGCGTAGATCAGCGCGTCCCCGAGGGCCACGGCCCGGGTCTCGCCGTCCCGCGTGCGCACCGCCAAGTGGGCGAGGATCGCAAGGGCGTTGTCGTACGTGAACGCCGTGCTGAACAGGTTCGCCTGGTCGGTGTAGCTCTGCGTCAGCCGGACGGTGCCGTGGTCCGGGTAGGCGTCCATGGCGGCGGCGAGGAAGGACCGCGCACGCCGCCGGGCCGACCCGCCGGGAGCCTTGGCGGCGCCGGGCGCTTGCCTGGCGGGGACCCCGGGCGCCGCGTGGGCCGTGCCGGAGAGGCCGGTCGCGGTGAGCGCCGCCACGCCGAAGCCGAGCAGCGCGCGACGGCTGGGTGTCGGACCTGGTCTGCCGGTCATGGTTCTCCCTTGGAGTGCGGGGCATCAGGCGACACCTGACGTTTGAGAGCGCTCTCAAAGCGCGCGCCGCTCATTGTGCTGGCGCTCGTGATCCGGGTCAACGGCTGTGGCGCGCACGCCGGTTGGGACACTCGGCAGTCGGCCGCGCGGAACATGCCTTTCATGACTCGGCGTTCAGACTCAGAATGAGCACTCGGCGCTCAGCGGCGGAGCGCCTCCACCGGTTCGATGCGGGCGGCGCGCCACGCCGGGTAGAGGCCCGCGGCCACGCCCGTGGCGAGGCCGATCAGCGGGGCCGTCGTCACCACCAGCGGGTGGACCACGGGGGACCACTCCCGGCCCACCGCGACCGCCACCACCACGAGCACGCCGATACTGGTGCCGACCAGACCACCGAGGCCGCCCAACGCCCCGGACTCCGTGAGGAACTGCACGGTGACATGCCGGCCGCGCGCCCCGAGCGCCCGGCGCAGTCCGATCTCCCCGGTGCGCTCCAGCACCGAGACCAGCGTCGTGTTGGCGATGCCGACCGCGCCGATGACCAGGCAGATCCCGGCCAGGGCGAGGAACAGCTGGGAGAGGTCGTCGCCGACCGAGGTACGCAGCCCGCGGGGGTCGGGCGGCGGCACGGCCCGGATGTACTCGGGGTGGTCCGCCCGCAGCGCGACCGGTGCCTCCCGCGCGACCTGGCTCGCCGCGCCCAGCTCGGTGGCGATCAGCATCTCCGCCGCGCCCGGCTCCGGCGCCCCCCACAGCGCCTCGGCCGTGGCGGGCGGCACCATCACCGACAGCAGCAGTTCCGGGCGGCGTTCCACGTCGGAGAGGATCCCGGCGACCGTGAACGACTGGTCCCCGATGAAGACCGCCGGATCGGTGTCCAGCCCCGTGATGCCGAGGCGCTGGGCCACCGACCGGCCGACGACCACGACCGGCTCGCGGCGGTCGGCCAGGTGGTCGTCGTAGAGGCGCCCCTCGGCGAGGGTGGGCTGGGCGGCGCGCAGCGCCCGGGGGGAGGCGGCCCGGACGGGGGTGTCCGCGTGCACGCCGTCCACCAGCGGGGAACCGGTGACGCGCTGGCCCTCGGGCAGCTTCACCGGCCACAGCACGCCCGCCTCCCGTACTCCGTTGACGCGCCGGATCAGCTCCTCGGCGTCGGCGGGGAAGGCGTACTCGGCCATGGGGTCCTGCTCGACGACGGCGTCCTGAAGGGTCACCTCGGTGGCGGTCAGCGCGTTGAAACGGTCGTCGATCTGGGCGGACGCGGTGGCGGTCAGACCGAGTACGGCGACGAAGGCGCCCACGCCGAGCACGGTGCCGAGTGAGGTCAGGGCGGAGCGGGCCGGACGCTGGAGGACACCGGAGACGGCCTCCGCGAGCAGGTCCCGCCAGTGGAGACGCGACGGCGGCGGAGCCACGTCGAGGCCTCGATCGCGACGACCGCGACGACCGCTCCGCCGGAACCAGCTCGGCCGGATCATCCGCCGACTCCCCCGCCCCGCCCCATGGGCACGGGATCAGTGACCACCGTCGCGCCCGCGGCCACCTCCCCGTTCACGTCCACCCCCGCCTCCGCCTCCGCGAGGACGCCGTCCCGGACGGTGACCGTGCGGGTGCCGTGGGCGGCCACGTCTGGGTCGTGGGTGATGACCAGGACGGTCATACCGTCCGCGTTCAGGGCCGTCAGGAGGTCGAGGACCAGCGCGGTGTTGGCGGTGTCGAGGTTGCCGGTCGGCTCGTCGCACAGCAGGAGGGACGGC
>NZ_LIRK01000191.1 GCF_001419765.1 Streptomyces torulosus | reverse complement strand
GCCCAGCGGCGGCCGCTCCACCCAGATCAGCGGCACCGCGATCCCGAAGCTCAACCAGAACGCCGTCGCGGCAGGGAGCGCCGACATCGATGCTGTCTCAGGTGCCACGTACACCAGCGAGGGGTACAAGAAGTCCGTGCAGTCCGCGCTGGACCAGGCGGGCTGATCCGGTGGCCGAACCCGCCGGGGCCGCCGCGCCCGCCCAGCTGCGGCACGCCGAGGAGGTCATGGGCACCGTCTTCTCCTTCGACGTCCGGGGAGGCGAGCCGGCGGCGATCAGGGCCGCGCTCGACGAGGCGGTGGCCGGGCTGCACACCGTGAACGAGGTGTTCAGCACCTACCGCGAGCAGAGCCAGATCTCCCGGCTGGCGCGGGCGGAGACCACCATCGAGGAGTGCGACCCGGAGGTCGCCGAGGTGCTCGGACTGTGCGCCGAGGCGGAGCGGGTGAGCAACGGCTGGTTCAGCGCGACATACGAGGGCCGCTTCGATCCGACGGGCCTGGTGAAGGGGTGGGCGACCGAACGGGCTGCCCTGCGTCTGGTCGAGGCGGGCGCGGCCGGGGTGAGCGTGAACGGCGGCGGCGACGTCCAGCTGTGCGGTGTGCCCGGCCCCGACCGGCCCTGGCGGGTGGGCGTGGCCGATCCGCTGCGGCCGGGTGGGCTGGCCGCGGTCGTCACCGCGGCGGGCGCGGACCGGTTGGCCGTCGCCACCTCGGGCACGGCCGAACGGGGCGCCCATATCGTCGACCCGCGCACCGGGAAGTCCGCGGTCACGGACCTGGTGTCGGTGACGGTGGTCGCTCCCCGGCTGACCTGGGCGGACTGCTGGGCGACGGCGGCGTTCGCGATGGGCTCGCGGGAGGGTCTGGCCTGGCTGGAGTCCCTGCCGGACGTGGAGGCCCTGCTGATCACGGCGGGCGACGAGGTGCGGTGCACGGGAGGGCTGGCCTCCCGCCTGGGGTGATCCCGGGCCTGCCTTGGGTGCCCGGACTCGCCTGGAGTGACCGCGGCCGGAGTGACCGGGCCGGCAGGAGGTGACGGCACCCGCCGGGGGCGCGGGAAACCGCGTGACCGACCGCGCCCCGTCCGGGAGTCGGCGCCCCCGCGCGTCCTACCGTCCCGCCGTCGCCGTCAGTGGCCGTTCTGGGCCAGCCGCAGCAGGTGGTCCGCGAGCGCCTGCCCGCCCACCGGGTCACGGCTGATCAGCAGCAGCGTGTCGTCGCCGGCGATCGTGCCGAGCACATCGTGGAGTTCCGCCTGGTCGATGGCCGAGGCCAGGAACTGGGCCGCGCCCGGCGGCGTACGGAGCACCACCAGGTTCGCGGACGCCTCCGCGGAGATCAGCAGCTCCGCCGAGAGCCGCCGCATCCGCTCCTCCTTCGCCGACTCGCCGAGCGGCGCCCGGGGCGTACGGAAACCGCCCTCGCTCGGCACCGCGTAGATGAGATCGCCGTCGGTGTTGCGGATCTTCACCGCGTTCAGCTCGTCCAGGTCCCGGGAGAGCGTCGCCTGGGTCACGCTCAGCCCGTCGTCGGACAGCAGCTTCGCCAACTGGCTCTGCGAGCGCACCGGTTGCCGGTTGAGGATGTCCACGATCCGCCGGTGGCGTGCCGTACGGGTCTGCGGCACCGCGGGCCCCGCCTGGTCGTGCTCCTGCGCCTGACTCATCGTCGTCCCATTCCCCGGATCATCCGTCCCCCTTGGTCACGTCCAGGACACCGGGCAGCGCCCGGAGGAAGGCGTCCACCTCGGCGTCACCGATGTTCAGCGCCGGCATGAGCCGTACGACATCGGGGGCGGGCGCGTTCACCAGGAGACCGGCGTCCTGAGCCGCCTGCTGCGCCTGGGGCGCGAGCGGCTCGGTGAGCACGATACCCAGCAGGAGACCCGCGCCACGGACATGGGCGATCAACGGGTGGCCGAGGGACTCGATTCCCTCCCGCAGCCGCTCGCTCTGCCGCTTCACGTTCTCCAGCAGGCCCTCGGCCCGGATGGTCTCCAGGACGGCGAGCCCGGCGGCGCACGCGACGGGGTTGCCGCCGAAGGTAGTGCCGTGGTGGCCGGGCTGCAGGAACTCCGCGGCCCGGCCGAAGGCGACGGTCGCGCCGAGCGGGAGTCCGCCGCCGAGGCCCTTGGCGAGGGTGACGACGTCGGGCAGGACACCTTCGTGGGCCTGGTACTCGAACCAGTGCCCGGTCCGGCCGACGCCGGTCTGCACCTCGTCGAGGACCAGCAGGGACCCGGTGGCCGCGGTGATCGCGCGGGCCGCCTTCAGATAGCCGGGGGGCGGGACGACGACGCCGTTCTCCCCCTGGATCGGCTCGATGATGACGAGCGCCGTCTCCTCGGTGACCGCGGCGGCCAGGGCCTTCGCGTCGCCGTAGGGGACGTGGCTGACGTCGCCGGGCAGCGGGTGGAAGCCGGTCTGCTTGCCGGGCTGGCCGGTCAGGGCGAGGGCGCCCATGGTCCGGCCGTGGAAGCCGCCCGTGGTGGCGACCATGTGGGTCCGCCCGGTCAGCCGGCCGATCTTGAAGGCGCCCTCGTTGGCCTCGGCGCCGGAGTTGCAGAAGAAGACCTTGCCGTCCCGGCCGAAGGCCTCCAGCAGCCGTTCGGCGAGCGCGACGGGCGGCTCGGCGACGAACAGGTTGGAGACATGGCCGAGGGAGGCGATCTGCTTGCTGACGGCCTCGACGACCGCCGGGTGGGCGTGGCCGAGGGCGTTGACCGCGATACCGCCGACGAAGTCCAGGTACTCCTTGCCGTCGGCGTCCCACAGGGTGCTGCCCTCACCGCGGACGAGGGGCAGTCTCGGGGTGCCGTAGTTGTTCATGAGCGAGCCCTGCCACCGCTGGGTCAGCTCTGCGTTGCTCGCGGTCCCGGTCATTCGGCGTCCCCCTCGGTCACGGCGTCGGGCACGACCATCGTGCCGATGCCCTCGTCGGTGAAGATCTCCAGCAGGATCGAGTGCTGGACCCGGCCGTCGATGACGCGGGCGGTGTTGACGCCGCCCCGCACGGCGTGCAGGCAGCCCTCCATCTTCGGCACCATTCCGGAGGACAGCTCCGGCAGGAGCTTCTCCAGCTGGGAAGCGGTGAGGCGGCTGATCACCTCGTCGCTGTTCGGCCAGTCCTCGTAGAGGCCCTCGACATCGGTGAGGACCATGAGGGTCTCGGCGCCCAGCGCGGCAGCGAGTGCCGCAGCCGCCGTATCAGCATTGACGTTGTAGACATGTCCGTCGTCCTCGCTCCGGGCGATCGACGAGACGACCGGGATACGGCCGTCGGCGAGCAGGGCCTCGATCGCGCCCGTGTCGATGTCGGTGATCTCGCCCACCCGCCCGATGTCGACGCGTTCGCCGTCGATCTCCGGCTGGTGCTTGATCGCGGTGATGGTGTGCGCGTCCTCGCCGGTCAGACCGACGGCGAGCGGTCCGTGCTGGTTGAGCAGGCCGACCAGTTCGCGCTGCACCTGCCCGGCGAGCACCATGCGTACGACGTCCATGGCGTCCTCGGTGGTGACGCGCAGTCCGGCCTTGAACTCGCTGACGATGCCGTGCTTGTCGAGGGCGGCGCTGATCTGCGGGCCGCCGCCGTGCACGACGACGACGTTCAGGCCGGCGTGCCGCAGGAAGACGACGTCCTGGGCGAAGGCGGCCTTCAGCTCCTCGTCGATCATGGCGTTGCCGCCGAACTTGATGACGACCGTCTTGCCGTTGTGGCGGGTCAGCCAGGGCAGCGCCTCGATGAGGATCTGGGCCTTGGGGAGGGCGGTGTGTTTCCGCGTGGTGCTCATGAGGAGTAGGCGCTGTTCTCGTGGACGTAGTCGGCGGTGAGGTCGTTGGTCCAGACTGTGGCGGTCTCGGACCCGGCGGCGAGGTCGGCGACGATGTGCACCTCGCGGTAGCGCATGTCGACGTTGTCGCGGTCCTCGCCGACGCCGCCGTTCTTGCAGACCCAGACGCCGTTGATGGCGACGTTCAGCCGGTCCGGCTCGAACGCGGCCTTGGTGGTGCCGATCGCGGACAGCACGCGGCCCCAGTTGGGGTCCTCGCCGTGGAGGGCGCACTTGAGGAGGTTGTTGCGGGCGATGGAGCGGCCCACCTCGACGGCGTCGTCCTCGGTCGCGGCGTTGATCACCTCGATCTTGATGTCCTTGCTGGCGCCCTCGGCGTCCCGGACGAGCTGCTGCCCGAGGTCGTCGCAGACGGCGCGTACGGCCTCGGCGAACTCGGCGTACTCCGGGGTGACACCGGAGGCGCCGGAGGCGAGCAGCAGCACGGTGTCGTTGGTGGACATGCAGCCGTCGGAGTCGACCCGGTCGAAGGTGACCCGGGTGGCCGCCCGGAGGGCCTTGTCGAGGGTCTCGGCGTCGACGTCGGCGTCGGTGGTGAGGACGACGAGCATGGTGGCGAGGCCGGGGGCGAGCATGCCCGCGCCCTTGGCCATGCCGCCGACGGTCCAGCCCTCGCCCTGGGCGACGGACGTCTTGTGCACGGTGTCGGTGGTCTTGATGGCGATGGCGGCCTTCTCGCCGCCGTGCTCGGACAGCTGGGCGGCGGCCGTGTCGACACCGGGGAGCAGCTTGTCCATGGGGAGCAGGACGCCGATGAGGCCGGTGGAGGCGACGGCGACCTCGGCGGCGTTCACACCGAGGACGTCGGCCACCTTCTCGGCGGTCGCGTGCGTGTCCTGGAAGCCCTTGGGGCCCGTACAGGCGTTGGCGCCGCCGGAGTTGAGGACGACGGCGGAGACCTGGCCCCCCTTCAGCACCTGCTCGGACCAGAGCACCGGCGCGGCCTTGACCCGGTTGGAGGTGAAGACGCCCGCGGCGGCGAGGCGGGGCCCGTTGTTGACCACGAGGGCCAGGTCCGGGTTGCCGTTCTCCTTGATCCCGGCGGCGATCCCGGCCGCCGTGAATCCCTGTGCTGCCGTCACGCTCACGGCGCAACTCCGATCGTCGTCAGCCCGGTGGACTCGGGGAGCCCGAGGGCGATGTTCATGCTCTGGACGGCACCGCCCGCGGTGCCCTTGGTGAGGTTGTCGATGGCGCTGATCGCGATGATGCGGCCCGCCGCCTCGTCATACGCGACCTGCACCTGAACGGCGTTGGAACCGTGGACGGACGCCGTGGCCGGCCACTGCCCCTCCGGGAGGAGGTGGACGAAGGGCTCGTCGGCGAAGGCCTTCTCGTACGCGGCGCGCACGGACTCGGCGGTGACGCCCGCCCTGGCCTTGGCGCTGCACGTGGCGAGGATGCCGCGGGACATGGGCGCGAGGGTCGGGGTGAAGGACACGGAGACCTGCTCGCCGGCGACCCCGCCGAGGTTCTGGATCATCTCGGGGGTGTGCCGGTGGCCGCCGCCGACGCCGTACGGGCTCATCGAGCCCATGACCTCGCTGCCGAGCAGGTGCGTCTTGGGGGCCTTGCCGGCGCCGGACGTCCCGGACGCGGCGACGATCACGGCCTCGTTCTCGGCGATGCCCGCCGCGTACGCGGGGAAGAGGGCCAGGGTGGCGGCCGTGGGGTAGCAACCGGGCACCGCGATGCGCTTGGACCCCTCCAGCGCGGCGCGGGCGCCCGGCAGTTCGGGGAGGCCGTAGGGCCAGGTCCCGGCGTGCGCGGAGCCGTAGAACTTCTCCCAGTCGGCCGCGTCCCTCAGCCGGAAGTCGGCGCCCATGTCGATCACGAGAACATCCGGGCCGAGCTGCTCGGCCACGGCGGCGGACTGCCCGTGCGGCAGTGCGAGGAAGACGACGTCGTGTCCGGCGAGGACCTCGGCCGTGGTCTCCTGAAGGACCCGGTCGGCCAGCGGCAGCAGATGCGGCTGGAGGGCGCCGAGGCGCTGGCCCGCGTTCGAGTTGCCGGTCAGGGCGCCGATCTCGACCTCGGGGTGCGCGAGCAGCAGGCGCAGCACTTCGCCGCCCGCATAACCGCTCGCTCCCGCCACCGCTGCACGTACCGCCATGGAAAACCCTCCTCCTGGATGGCATGACTATACGTTTCGCTGCACGTTTATGCAATCAGTGATCGCGGGGGTGGGCGCTTCGCGTCTGCGACGGAGGGACACCGGACTGCGGGATCGGCTGCGGCTCGGGGACGACTGGCCACGTCGGAGGAGTTCGACGTGGCAGGTGGGTGCCGACGAGGTCTGTTTGCCGGTCCGGGATATGGCTCACGTACCGGTGATGCCGTCCCAGCCGGTGCGGGGGTTCACGTGGCGGGCGAAGCAGCGGCACCGCCCCGGCCTGGAGGCGATGGCGTCAGCGGGCGGGAAGCATGGCTTCGAGTCGCTGAAAGTGAGCCTGCTGGTCGCGCTGGACTTCTTGAGGGCATCGGAAGTGCTGTCGCAGCCGTTCCGGCTGGACTTCCGTTCCGGCTGGACTTCGAGCGTGCGGGCGGGCATGCGTGGCACATCCCGGACTTCCTGGCCGTGATCGGCGGTGGGATGTGGTTGCTGGACGTCCGCCCGATGGAGCTGATCAAGGAAGAGGACGCGCTGAAGTTCGCGGCGGCCAGGGAAGTGGCGGCCGCCTCCGGCTGGCGGTACGCGGTGGTCGCGGGCCGGCGGCCGCATGTCTGCAGCGTCCTTGTCCACCTGTCCTCGCGCCGGCGGTCGGCGAGGGACCTTCTCGGCATGCGCGAGCAGCTGCTCACCGCTATCAGCGGGCAGCAGGGGCAGGCGATGACGTTCTCCGAGCTGGCGGAGGCGACCAGCGTGCCTCCCGTCGGCCGGGCGAACATCGTCCGGCTGCTCCGGCACCGCGAGCTCGGCGTTGACCTGGGCAGTCCCTTGCGTCACAGCCCACTGATCTGGGCGGCGTGATGGCAGCGAGGGGGTTCTTGCCGCACCAACGCGAGCTGCTGCTCCGTCAGCGGTAAATGCGCCGACATCATGTCCCAAGGATCTCTCCTTCGGCCGAGGCGAATGCCATATTCAGGCGATTGCCTCAAAAGTGATCGGAAGGGATGCAAGGAAGCGGAAGTTGATGCTTTCGAGCCACTCGGGCTGCGCCACCTCGCACTTCCAGTTGGTGGTCCGACGCAGCAGCGCCCGCAGTGCGACGTCGATCTCGGTGAGAGCCAGTGAGGCGCCCAGGCAGTAGTGGATGCCGTGCCCGAACGACAGGTGATCAGCGGCCGGTCGGGAGACATCCAATATGTCAGGGTCGGCGTAGCGGCGAGGGTCACGATTCCCTGAACCAAGAACCAGGGTCACCGACTGGCCGGCTCGGATCACGTGCTCACCGAGTTCGATGTCGGCGAGCGCCTTCCGAGTGGTGAACTGGACCGAACTGTCGTATCTCATCAGTTCGTTCGTAGCGGGTGTAATCAGCTCAGGATCTCTGCGCAGCCGCTGAGTTTGCTCGTCGTTGTTCAACAGGGCGAGGACCGCGTTCCCGATCAGATGTGTGGTAGTCGCCTGCCCTGCGTCGATGAGCAGCAGGAGGTTGGCGAAGACTTCGTCCTCGGTGTAGTCGGCTGCCCGGAGTTGGGGACTGATCATCCGGCTGAAGAAGTCGTCGGCCGTGCCGTTTCGGCGAGCGATGGCAGTGCGGTCGAAGGATTCCCTCAGTGCCTGTATTCGCGCGTTCTGGGAGTCGGACTGGGTAAAGAACTCATGCAACAGCCCCTGCCAGCTCTCCAGGAGGTGGGTGGCGTCGTCGGATACGCCCGCCAGTTTCGCGATGACGCCACGGCTGAGCGGTTCCGAGAAGTCGTGAATGATGTCCATGCGCCCGCCCGGAAGGACCTTGTCGAGCAGTTCGTCGGCCAACTCCTGGACATGAAAGCGCATTTCCCGGGCGAGGCGGGGAGAAAGGCTCGGCCTGATCAGTCGGCGTAGCCGGGTGTGATGCGGCGGATCATTGAACAGCATCATGTCTGACAGTGTGCGAGCCAGCAGTGCAACATCGCCACGGGCCTGTTCGGGGAGGCTCTCGTAGAAATCCGGGATTCTGGCTACAGAAAAACGCCTGTCCTTCGAGAGATCGAGGATTTCCGGATGGCCGAACACCGCCCAGGTCTGCATCCATTCATCCCATTGCACCGGTGATTTTGTACGTGCCTCGGCATAGAACGAGTATGGCTCCGCCGCATGCTCGGGATCGAGCAGGTGAGAAAGATTCGTCGTATGGAGAGTGCGCATGGAAGATCCTCCAGTCCACCGCATCGAAGAAGTCGAAACCCGGGGCTTCTAGTGGGGGATACAGATCGATAGGAGTCGGCCTTCATTGTTGACTCCGCGTCGAATACTGCAGCCGTCAGGTATCTACGCAAACTCAGCGGCCGCATATCCTTCTTGCTCGTACGCCGGATCCTCCCTTTACGGACCGCCGGATTATGAATAATCTACGGGATTTAAGCACTGCACCCGTGATGGAATATCGAGCAGGCTAGCGATGTCCGCGAGCTGGCGTCAAGCGTCGCCAGCAAAGCACGGTTGACAGTTATTGCGCTCTTCTGGACACATATTGCGGGCCGCCTCGCCGGCCCTTCTTGCGGCATTGACGCTGGGGTGAACGGATGCCAGAGTGAATCCTCTCCCGTCTGGGCGGAGTTCAGTAACCGTCCGATGAGCGTGTACTGCTCATGTTCGCCCACCACTCCTGTCCGTAGGAACGCAGGCTGTTTTCGGGAGTTGATACCGGTAGTACTGCTTGGACACACCGATCTCCATGACGACTCCGACGGCCGCTCGCACGCTGGGGCGGTAAGCCGAGGTCGTCCTTGGCCTGTTGGCACGCCATGAACCGAGCAGCATCAGCCGCGAATTAGTGTGGGAATTTTGATGACCTTGCCAGAACAGAACTTTGTGTCGAACGCTCCACACGAGGAGCTCAGCCCAGTCCATGCAGTCGTGGCCCGGATAGCCGGCAGTGATCCGCTGAGGGTCGCCGTTCGGAGCGGGGGCACCGAGCTGAGCTACGGCGAGCTCGACGCTTGGGCCAGGCGCATCGCGGCGTCTGTCCGTGCGGCAGGTGCGGGCAGAGGCGAGCGAATCGGTGTGCTCGTTGAACCTTCGAACGCGATGATTGCCGCCGCGCTCGGAATCCTGTACGCCGGTGCCGCGTACGTCCCGGCAGACCCGGCCCACCCTGATCAGCGGATCGCTGATGTGTTCGCTGACGCGGGCGTGTCTGCCGTGATCGTCGCAGACGGCACGTCTGGCCGACTGCCCACGCTCACATGCCCGGTCATTCGAGCGGAGGACGCCCGAGAAGGAGAAGAGACCACGGCGGCGGCAGTCGCGGTGACACCCAATGACGCCGCTTACATCATCTACACCTCGGGCAGCACGGGCGAGCCCAAGGGCGTCCTGGTCGAGCACGGCCAGCTGGCCGCTTCCACTTGGGCACGCCGCGCGGTGTATCCCGGCGCTCCAGTCTTCTTGCTTGTGTCCCCCTTGGCCTTCGATTCCTCGGTTGCCGGGGTGTGGGGGACCTTGACCGCGGGGGGATGCTTGGTCGTAGCCGCATCTGATGAAATCCGCGATCCTGAGCGGCTGGCCGGCCTGGTGGAACGCTGGCAAGTGACCCGGCTGCTCTGTGTACCGCTCCTCTACAGCGCACTGCTGGACGCGGCGACACGGCAGGGCAGGCGGCTGGATGCGCTGGATACGGTGATCGTGGCCGGCGAGTCGCCAGCCGAGGCATTGGTGGAACGCCATTTCGCCTTGCTCGGCCGCCGAGTCGCCCTGGTCAATGAGTACGGCCCGACCGAGGCCACTGTGTGGGCCAGCTTCCGCCGTTATGAGGCCCCTGGACCGATATCCATCGGCGGGCCGGTGCCTGGTGTCCGCCTGTACGTGCTGGATGAGGAGCTGGAGCCGGTCCCACGCGGTGTAAGCGGCGAGTTGTTCATCGGCGGCGCAGGGGTGGCTCGAGGATACTTCGGCCGCCCTGAAGCGACTGCCCAGGCTTTCATCGGCGACCCTTTCACCGACGTCGAGGGCGCCAAGATGTACCGCACGGGGGACCTCGCCCGGTGGAACGACGATGGTGAGCTGGAATTCCTCGGCCGCCGCGATCAACAAGTCAAGATCCGTGGTCATCGGATCGAGCTCGGCGCAGTCGAGGCTCATCTGCGTACTGCACCAGGGGTCAGCGACGCCGTCGTGGTGACGAACGCGGAGCGGACCCAGCTTGTCGGGTTCGTCCTGTCGCCTCCTGACATTTCTCCAGAACCAATCCGCGAGCATGTGGCCCGCAGGCTGCCGCAAGCCATGGTTCCGAACTGGATTCACGTGCTTGATCGGTTTCCTGTGACTGTCAACGGAAAAATCGACCGAAAACGCCTTACTGCTCTGGCAGAAACCTATCCGGACTCCCAGGCAGAGGATGTAGCCGCCGCCCCCACGGACGACACGACTGGACGGGTGTCCGCCGCGTGGGCCGAGGTACTGAAGCGGAAAGACGTTCCGATCGAGGTGAATTTCTTCGATCTGGGGGGCCACTCGCTCAAGCTCTTCGAGCTTCAGAACGCCCTTGATCGGCATACGGGAGTTCGGCTCTCGGTTGTTGCTCTGTTCTCGCATACCACGGTGGCGGCGCAGGCAACGCTGATCCGTGACGGCGTGCCCTCGGACGATGGTTCGGCTGTGGTCGGGCGAGCGGCATCGGACAGGCGCGCTCGCGCGCTGCGAGCACGGCGCCAGCGTTTGGAGGGTGGGGAACGGCGGTGACGGTGGAGTTGCCCTGGTTCCGGCGCGACCTCAATCATCCCGTCTTCCAGGCGCGCGGCACCCGAGTGGCGCATCCATTCGCTTCGGGAACCCGCAACGCAGCCAGCTACCCACCGCCCGCCGAGGCCGAGAACGACTTGGGGCTTTCTGGTTCCGTGCCCGCGCACAAGATACCGTCGGCCATCGTTCTCCGCCCCGGGCTGAGCCGGTCGTACACCGCCCCGGACAGCGCGGCCGAGCGGCGCGTGGCCCGGGTGTGGCAGCAGCTGCTGACCCTGGACCGAGTCGGCTTCCACGACAACTTCTTCGACTTGGGCGGCAATTCGATAAGGCTGCCGGCCGTCCTCGCGGCGCTCCAGAACACCCGGAGTACCAGGACTTCATCACCCAGACCGACCGGCCCGGCGCGGCAGCGACCGCCGGGCCGCACTGCACAAGCTCCGTTCCAGGAAGGGCACGACGCGATGACGACCGAGGAAGCCGCACAGCACGACCTTGAGCAAACGGTGGCCGTCGTGGGGATGAGCGGACGCTTCCCCGGCGCCCCCGACCTCGACGCCTACTGGGCCAACCTGCGCGACGGCGTCTGCTCGCTGTCCGAGTTCACCGAGAAGGAACTGCTCGCCGACGGGGCCGACCCGGCCGAGCTGCGCAATCCCGCGTTCGTCCCGGTGGCGGGGCATCTCGCCGACGCGGACCGCTTCGAGGCCGAGCTCTTCGGCTTCAACCGCACCGAGGCGGCCGCCCTGGACCCGCAGCACCGGGTGCTCCTGGAGACCGCCTGGTCGGCGCTGGAGGACGCCGGGTACGCCCCGCTGAACGCACCGCCCCGCACCGGCGTCTACATGGGCGGCAGCTCGACGGACCACGCGCTGGCCGCCGAGATGGACCCGGCGCTCGCCGCGTCGATCGGCGCGCTCCAGATGCGTATCCTCACCGACCGCGAGTTCCTGGCGCCCTGGATCTCTTACCGGCTGGGCCTGGACGGGCCGAGCATGATGGTCCAGACGGCCTGCTCGACCTCGCTGACGGCGGTCCATCTTGCCGTCCAGGCCCTGCTGCTCGGCGAGTGCGACACCGCGCTGGCGGGCGGCGTCGCCATCGGCACCGTGCGCAAAGAGGGCTATGTCTACTACCAGGGCGGGACCTCCTCCCCCGACGGCCGCTGCCGCCCCTTCGACGAGAAGGCGGCCGGCACGGTGCCGGGCAGCGGGGTGGGCGTGCTGGTGCTGCGGCGGCTGGAGGACGCGCTCGCCGACGGCGACCCGGTGCGCGCGGTGATCCGGGGCACGGCCGTCACCAACGACGGGGCCGGCAAGGTCGGCTTCACCGCTCCGGGCGTGAACCGGCAGACGGCCGCGATCACCGAGGCGTGGACGGCGGCGGGGCTGGAGCCGTCGGCGGCGCAGTACCTGGAGGCGCACGGGACCGGGACCGAGCTGGGCGACCGGATCGAACTGGAGGCGGCGAGCGCGGCGTTCACCGCCCGAGCCGGCCTCGACGGCGACGGCGGCGTCGGCATCGCGCTCGGTTCGGTGAAGTCGAACATCGGGCACGCCGACACGGCGGCCGGTGTGGCGGCGCTGATCAAGACGGTCCTGATGCTGGAGCACGCCACCCTGGCCCCGACGGTGAACGTCACGAGCCCGGTCGCCGCCCTGCGGGACTCGCCGCTGCGGCTGGTGACCGAGACCCGTCACTGGCCGCGCAGGCCGGACCTGCCCCGGCTGGCCGGCGTGACGTCGGTCGGCATGGGCGGCACGAATGTGCACGTGGTGGTGCAGGAGGCACCGGCACGCGAGCCGCGCGCGAAGGCCGGCGCCCGCCCGACGGTCCTGCCGCTGTCGGCCCGCACCGAGCATCAACTCGCTCTCGTGGCATCGCGGTTGGCGGCACGTCTGCGCGAGGCCGACGCCCCCGCCATCGCCGATGTCGCGCACACCCTGCGCACCGGCCGGGTCGGGATGCCCGTGCGTGCCTACGTGGTCGCCGCCGGCGTGCTGGAGGCGTCGGACAAGCTCATGGCACTGGCCGAGGGCCACCCGGATCCGGTGCGGGACCCGTCGGGGGAGGCGTGGCTGCGCGGCGAGGAGGTGACCTGGCCGACGCTCGACGGCGAGGTGCGCCGGGTACGGCTCCCGTCGTACCCGTTCGCGGGCGAGAGCTACGGCGCCCTGACGCTGCGCGGCCCGGCCGCTCAGACGCCGGCCGAGAGTGCGGCACCCGCACTGGGGAGCGAACTAGAGTCCTGGGTCGCCGAGTTGGTGATCGAGGCGCTGGACCTCGACGGCCCCGCCGGTCTGGGGAAGACGTACCTCGAGGCGGGCGGCGACTCGCTGACGTCCGTGCATCTGGCCGGACGGCTCCGCGACGAGCTGGCCATCGACGTACCGATCGAACTGTTCCTGGAACCGGTGACGCTCAAGGAGATGACGATCCGCATCGTGGGGATCAAGGAAGGCGGCGAGGGCGCCGGGCACCCTGCTCGCCGAGGTACGGCCGTGCGGCGGCCCACCTTCGCCTCGGTGCACGGCGAGGGCGTGACCGAGGTTCACGCGAAGGACCTCACTCTCGACAAGTTCCTCGACGCACACCTCCTCGCCGACGCCCCCGCGCTGCCCCGCGCCGAGCGGGAGCCGCGCACCGTGCTGCTGACCGGCGCGAACGGCTACCTCGGCCGCTTCCTCGCCCTGGAATGGCTGCGCACCCTCGCGCCGGCCGGCGGCCGGCTGATCGCCCTGGTGCGCGGCAAGGACGCCGCCGCGGCCCGGCAGCGGCTGGACGCGGCCTTCGACAGCGGCGACCCGGAGCTGGTGCGGACGTACGAGGAACTGGCCGCGGTCCATCTCGAGGTCGTGGCGGGTGACATGGCGGATCCGCGGCTCGGCCTGGACGAGGCGGTCTGGGACCGGCTGGCCGACGAGGTCGACCTGATCGTCCACGCCGGTGCGCTGGTGAACCACCTCCTGCCGTACCCGCACCTCTTCGAGGCCAACGTCGTCGGCACCGCCGAACTCGTCCGGCTGGCCCTCACCCGCCGGGCGAAGCCGATCACCTACATCTCCAGCGTCGGGGTCGCCGACTCCTGCCGGCCGGCCCTCGACGAGGACACCGACGTCCGTGTCGCCATACCGGCCCTGAACGTCGACGATGGCTACGCCAACGGGTACGCGACCAGTAAATGGGCCGGCGAAGTGCTGCTGCGGGAGGCGCACGACCTGTGCGGACTGCCGGTCACGACCTTCCGGTCCAGCATGATCCTCGCGCACAGCCGGTACGGCGGACAGCTCAACGTCACCGATGTGTTCAGCCGCCTCCTGTTCAGCGTGCTCGCCACCGGGGTCGCGCCGCGCAGCTTCTACCGTGCGGACGGCGAACGCGCCCACTACGACGGCCTGCCGGTCGACTTCACCGCCACCGCCATGGTGGCGCTGGGGGGCCGCGGCATCTCTGAAGCCCCCTCCGAATACCGGACGTTCAGCCTCGTGAACCCCCACGACGACGGCGTCTCCCTCGACGCCATCGTCGACTGGCTCGCGCAGGACGGCCACGCCATCGAGCGGGTGGACGACTACGCCGAGTGGTACCTGCGGTTCGAGGCAGCGATGCGCGCCCTGCCCGAGGCACAGCGGCAGTACGCGGCGCTGCCCATCCGGCACGCCTACCAGGAGCCCGAGGACCCGGTACCCGGATCCGTCATCCCCTCCGACCGGTTCCGCGCCGCCGTCCGGGCCGGCGCCATCGCCGGGCACGGGGACATCCCGAGCCTCACGCGCGACCTCGTCGCCAAGTACGCCCGGGACCTGAAGAACCTGATGACAGCGGGGCGCCCCATGGCCGGCGGCCACGTCAACCACTGACATGCCGCCCGGGACGCGGGGCCGGGGGTCATCCCCCGTCCCCGGCTCCGCGTCCCGCGCTACAGCCCCCGGTGCTTGACGTCAATCGCAGCAGCCACGGCGACCGCGCATGTGGGCCGGCAGTGGCTGGGCCGGTACGGCAAGGCCGACAACGGCATCGTCACGGTGACCACGGTGTGGACCGACGACCGCGTGTACTACCCGCTGTACGCACAGCCGTACACGCCCGCCCACCACTTCGCCCGCGGCCGGTCCGACCCGGCCTTCCGCATCAAGCCGCAACTGTCCGCCGCCCTCGCGGCCCGAGCCGAAGAGGCGGGCTTCGCCTGCCGGGCCGTGGTCGCCGACTGCGCCTACTCCGTCAGCGACGACCGGTACCTCGCGCTACGCGAGGCCGGCCTGCCCTACGTCGTGGCGCTCAAGCCGCACCGCGGCACCCTGGGCCCAGGCCAACAGCCCTGCGGTGAAGAGCAAACGGAAGTCCTCTTCTTCCGCGATGTCGGTTATCGACAGATGGGGCACCCGACTCATCGACGCATGGGCAGCAATGCAGATCCCGCAGCGGGCAATATCTGTCAACTGCCCATATCAGAGAGGACGTACATTGCTCCATAGAGGACCTCGCACCCTCGGTCTGGGAGATTGATCACCGACCGGGGAGATATTTCGTTTCCTGCCGAGCACATTGAGCACGAGAGTCAGACATCCCCACGAGCCGTTTCGTTGTTCTTGGGTCGCGAGGATAAGGTTCTGGAGAACGATGAATTTTGATGGGGCATTGCTCGAAGACTGGATGCGCGACCACTATCATGACGCTGCGATAGACATCGGATCGAGTGGGGTTCTTGACTACTCGCTCGGACAGGTGCGCAAACTCGCCGGCATCGAGCCTGGCGATTTGGACGAGATCGTTTTCCGAGACAGTCCGTGCCTGGGTCGGGACGACCTGCGCGAGGCCATCGCCTCGCGCTGGGGGGACGGTGACGCGGGCAGGGTCATGCTTACGCACGGCGGCAGCGAGGCCATCTACGTCGCGCTCCAGACCCTCCTTGAGCCAGGTGACCAAGTCGTCGCCCTGCACCCGGCCTACCACTCGCACGTATCCGTCGCAGAGTCCATGGGGTGCGAGGTTCTGCGCTGGCGGCTGCGCGAGGAGGACAAATTTCGGCCTGACGTGGAGGAACTTGCGAGGCTCGTCACTGCGCGCACCAAGGTTATTGTGGTCAACTTTCCACACAACCCGACCGGCGCGACACTCGACCTTGCTGGTTTCCATCGCCTGCTGGAGATTGCTGACAATGTTGGCGCCTATCTCCTGTGGGACGGCGCTTTCACGGACCTGGTCTACGATGACGCACCGCTGCCGGACCCCGGACTGACCTATCCGCGCACTGTGTCGATCGGAACCTTTTCAAAAGCTTTTGGTCTACCCGGCATGCGTTTCGGGTGGTGCATGGCGGACCCGGGGCTGTTGCGGGCGATGACCAACCTGCGCGACCGCATCACCCTCAGTCTCTCTCCCCTTCTCGAGTACATAGCGCTGCGCGTCGTACAGCATGCAGACGCCTTCATCGCTCCCAGGCTGGAGAACGCCAGGGAGAACCGACGCCTGTTGGCCGACTGGGCCGCGCGGCACGAGGATCATGTCGACCTCCCGCTGCCCCTCGGCGGAGTGACAGCGTTCCCGCAACTGCGCCCGTGGCGGGACACAACCGACCTTTGCCGGCGGCTGGGAGAGACCAGCAACATACTGCTCGTCCCCGGCCGGGCATTCGACCACCCGTGCCGCGTCCGGCTCGGTTTCGGCGGCGATCGCAGCCAACTAAGCAAAGGCCTGGACATTTTGGGCGCTGAGTTCGCCGCGAGCCTCCAACCGTGAGGCGGAAAGGAACCCTGACGAACATGCAGAGCATTGAACTCTCGGACATTGAGCTAAAGACAGTCAACGAAGTACTCACTTCGCTCACGGCGAAGTTCCACTCGGTCAGTGACCCGGAGTTCGTCCGGCAGTGCCCGGTGTACGCACACGAGCTGCCGCAACGGCTGCGGGCCGAGTTGAACACGTTCCGCCTGGAGGCTTCCGGTGGCGCGCTGTCCATCCGCGGCTTCCGGATCGACGACGTTGCCATCGGGCCCACTCCCGAGCACTGGCGTACCCACGTCGGCCGGGCGTCCACGCTCCCTGCGGAAATGTACTTCATGCTCTGCGCATCCCTGCTGGGCGACCCCATCGCATGGGCGACGCAGCAGGACGGCCGGATCATGCACGACATCTTTCCGATCCAGGGACATGAGAAGGAGCAGCTCGGCTCGGGCAGCGAAGAACTGCTGACCTGGCACACCGAGGAGGCCTTCCACCCGCTGCGGGCCGACTACCTCGGCCTGGCCTGTCTGCGCAACCACGACCGGGTGGCAACGACCTTCGCCTCGGTCGACGACCTCGAGCTCACTGATGAGATCAGGGACCTGCTCTGTCAGGAGCGGTACCCGATCAAGCCCGACCGCTCGCATCTGCCGCACCACCACGAAGACAACCGGGAGATGTCGACACGCGAACGCGAGCTGCTCTCGCGCAGCTATGAATGGATCATGGCCAAGGACAGCGAGCCCGACCGAGTCGCCATCCTCTTCGGCGACCGCGAAGCACCCTATCTACGCATCGATCCATTCTTCATGGAGGACGCATACGCCGTCCCGGACAGCGCCCGCGCAATGAAGGCTGTCGAGGCGGAGGTCGATCGCAACATACGAGATTACGTGCTCGAACCGGGTGAACTGCTCTTCCTGGACAACTACAAGATCGTGCACGGCAGGGTGCCCTTCACTGCCCGCTTCGACGGCACGGACCGCTGGCTCAAGAGGCTGAACGTGGCGCGCGACCTGCGGAAGTCGCGCGATCGCAGAATCAGCCACGACGCGCGAGTGATCTATTAACGAACTTCAGCACCTCGGCCCTCGCGGCCGGACGGACCCTACCCGGAAAGGACTGGGAGACGTCAGTGTCGACCACCCAAGACTCTGCGATGCAACCGAAAGACAGCCAGGACCGCCGCGTTGACCGGAGTTTCCCCCTTTCCCTGGCACAGGAGCGGATCTGGGTCTCCGAGCAACTCGCCGATGCGGGCTCGCACTACGGGACCCCGGTTGTGTTCGCCCTGCGCGGCGAGCTGGACCTCGGGCTGCTTGAGGCGGCTCTGACCCATATCGTTGAACGACACGAGGTGCTGCACTCCGTGGTGTCCAACGCGTCTGGCTCACCCCGGTTCGTCGTCGTCCCCGCACACCCCGTAAGACTTGATCCACGGGATGCGGCCTCGGAGCAGGAGATTGCTGAGCGCGTGAGCGCCGCGACGGCAGCTCCGTTCGACCTCTTGCATGGGCCGCTCGTGCGGTTCGGCTTGTACCGCCTTGGTCCCGCGGACCACCGCCTGCTGGTGGACATACATCACCTGGTCTTCGACGGAGTCTCGGCCGGCGTGTTGGTCCAGGAGCTTGCGGAACTTCTTGCCGCGGGGGCCGAGGGCCGCACACCCGAGCTCCCCGTGCTGCCCTTCGCCTACGGGCAGTACGCCGTCGCGCAACGTCGCTCGCTCGACGAGGGCCTGTTGGACAGTCAGGTCGAGCACTGGTGCACCCAGCTCAGGGACGCGTCCTTCGCACTTGAACTGCCCACCGACTACCAGCGTCCCGCGCGCATGAGCTTCCATGGCGCCAGTCACTCCTTCACATTGCCGGCTTCGCTGCGCGACGAACTCGCGGCGGCGGCCCGCCGCTGGAGCGTCACCCCCTACGCGGTCATGCTCGCCGGCTGGGCCGCCGTTCTCGGCCGCTACGCAGGCCAAGAGGACCTGCTGGTGGGCACCCCCATGGCCGGTCGGACCGAGCCCGGCACCGAGGAAATGATCGGCATGTTCGTCAATGTCGTGCCCCTCCGGGTACGCCCAGAGCGCGATCAGACCTTCCACGGCCTGGTCAACCAAACACGCCGGGCTTCCATCGAGGGTCTCGCCTATCAGGAAGCGCCGATCGAGAAGGTCATCGAGCAACTTCGTCCGCCACGCGACCCGAGCCGCAATCCGCTGTTCCAGACGGCGTTCGTCTACGACGAGGGGCTTGAGGAGTCCATACGCGTCGCGGGACTGACGATCGAGGGCGCCGCACCGCCGCCGCGCACCGCCGCCAAACTCGACCTGAGTATCGAGGTGGTTGAGCAGGACGGCCGACTCGAAGCGGAAATCGAGTACGCGACCGACCTGTTCGCGCCGGAGACGATCCGCCGCTTCGCATCGCACTACACCACCTTCCTCGAGAACGCGCTCCGTTCGCCGAACCGACCGCTGGGCGAGATTCCACTGGCCTCAGAGGAGGAGCACGCTCTGCTGGTAAGGCAGCAGAGCGGGGGCGGCGCATCATTCGATCCCGTCGTCCTCCCCTCGCTCTTCGAGGCCCAGGTCGCGCGGCGCCCCGACGCATGCGCGGTCTCCTGCGGCGCATTGCGGTGGAGCTACCGACAGCTCAACGAGCGGGCCAACCGGCTTGCCAGAGCTCTGATTGCCCGTGGAATGGGACCCGAGAAGCTGGTGGGGGTTGCGTTGCCCAGCGGCCCGCTCCTCGTCCTGGCCATCCTCGCGATCAGCAAGGCGGGTGCCGCGTTCCTACCGCTCGACCCGGCCTATCCGACCAAGCGACTCGAGTACATCGTCGGCGACGCGCGTCCCGCCCTGCTGCTGACCGATGCCGCCGGCGCCACGGCCCAGCCCTGGACGACGCCGATCCTGGTCCTCGACGAACAGCAGACCGGGCGGGACGCGGACGCGGACGCGGACGCGGACGCATCGAACGTCTCCGACGCACAGCGGTCGCACCCACTCACCCTCGCGCACCCGGCATACGTCATTTACACCTCCGGTTCGACCGGGACTCCGAAGGGCGTGACGGTCACGCACAAGGGCCTCGCAGGGCTCTCCGGCGCGCAGATCGAGGCATTCGGCGTACGGTCCGACAGCAGGGTCCTGCAATTCGCCAGTCCAAGTTTCGACGCCTCCGTGTCGGAGCTCTGTATGGCCCTGCTCAGCGGCGCTACGGCGGTGTTTGTCCCGGGTCTTCACGACTTCGTCGGGGGTTCGTTCGAAGCAGTGCTTGTCCGAGAGACCGTGACGCACGTAACCCTGCCGCCCTCGGTACTCGCCTCGCTCTCCCCCGACGAGGATCTGCCCGCGGACCTGACCATCGTGGTCGCCGGGGAAAGCCTGACCGCCGACCTCGCCGCACGCTGGTCCGGGCGTTGCAGCATGTTCAACGCTTACGGGCCCACCGAGGCCACGGTGTGCGCAACGCTGATCGGCCCGCTGACGGGGAACGAGGGGAACGAACCGCCACCCATCGGCCGGCCGATCGCCGACACCCAGATCTTCGTCCTGGACGAGGGCCTGCGGCCGCTGCCGGTGGGCGTGGCGGGCGAGCTGTACCTTGGCGGCGCTGGGCTGGCCCGCGGATATCTCGGCCGACCCGACCTCACTGCGGCCGGCTTCGTTGCCTGTCCCTTCGGTCCGGCCGGGGGGCGGATGTATCGCACCGGAGATCGGGCCCGCTGGCGTAACGACGGGACTCTTGAGTTCGTCGGGCGCCGGGACGACCAGGTCAAGATGAACGGCTTCCGGATCGAGCTCGGCGAGATCGAGAACGTGATCGCAGCGCACCCAGGTGTGGAACAGACCGCCGTCGTGGTACGCGAAGACAGACCCGGGCTGCGGCAAGTCGTCGCCTACATAGTGGCCCAGGCGCCCAACGAGGAGATCCTCGCCCACGCCGCGGCACAGTTGCCCGGTTACATGGTCCCGTCTGTCGTGGTGCGCTTGCAGAACCTGCCGTTGACCACGAACGGGAAGGTGGACCGGCGTAACCTGCCCGCTCCGGATGATCGTGCGTCTGTCACCGATCGCAGCCCGGGCACCGCGCGCGAGCAGCAACTGTGCAAGCTGATCGGCGAAGTGCTGGACCTCGCTGAGGTCGGTGTGGACGAGAGCTTCTTCGAACTCGGCGGCCAGTCTCTGCACGCGGTGCGTCTGCTGAGCCGGATCCGCAGTGTCATGGGTGTAGAGATCGGTATCAAGACCCTGTTCCAGGCGCCTACCGCGGCATTGCTCGCGGCGCAGATCGACTCTGGTCAGATCGCCGTCATCACCCGGCCGGCACTCCTCCCGATGGTCCGCTGACCCACGGCGGCGCCGGATGACTTCCGCGCGGTCGGGTGGGCCCGCACAGAGCAGTGAGGATCTCAATGTGGGACCAGTCATGATCCCTCTGTCGTTTGGGCAGCTCGGACTGTGGTTCATCCATCAGATGAATCCGGGCAGCTCGATGTACACCATGCAGCTCGCTTCGCGGCTGACAGGGCAGCTGGACAGCACCGCCCTGGAGGAGGCATTGCGACACATCGTGCAGCGACATGAATCGCTTCGCACGGTGATCCGGGACGGTGAGGGCGAGCCGCAGCAGGTTGTTCTGGACATCTCGGAATGCGTGGTGAGACTGGAGTACGAGGAGCTTGCCGAGGAAGAGCTGCATGAGGCGATGTACGAGGCCTTGGAACGCCCGTTCGACCTTGTGCACGACCTGCCCCTTCGGGCATGGCTGTTCGCACTAGGGCCGCAGGAGCACGTGCTGCTTCTGTCGATGCACCACATCGTCAGCGATGGCTGGTCGTTGGGGCCGCTCACCCGAGACCTCGCCCGGGCCTACGCGGCGCGGCGCCGTGGTGCCGAGCCGAATCTGCCGCCGCTGCCTGTCCAGTACGCCGACTACGCACTCTGGCAGAGGCGCTTGCTGGGCCGCGAGGAGGACCCGGACAGCCTGGCGTCGAGACAGCTCACGCACTGGCGTTCGGTGCTCGACGGCATCCCCCAGGAACTGCGGTTGCCGGTGGATCACCCGCGCCCACCGATGTCCGACTTCGCCGGGGGCTCGATCGAGTTCTCCCTCGACGCCGATCTGCATACGGCACTGGCCGAGGTCGCCCGCACCGAAAATGCGACCATGTTCATGGTGTTGCAGGCCGGGTTTGCGGCGCTGCTGAGCAAGCTCGGTGCGGGCACCGACATTCCGATCGGCTCACCCGTGGCCGGCCGCATGGATGATGCGCTGACCGATCTCGTCGGGTACTTCGTCAATATGCTGGTATTCCGCGTTGACGTCTCCGGCGACCCGAGTCTGCGAGACCTGGTCAAGCGGGTCCAGACCGTCGCCCTTGATGCCTACGACAACCAGGATATCCCCTTCGATCACCTGGTCAGGGCACTCAATCCTGCCCGCTCACGGACCCGTCACCCGCTTTTCCAGGTCATGTTCACCCTGGAGAACAACACCGACGTCGGGCTCAAGTTCGACGGATTGACCGACGTGCCATTGGACATCGACGGCGGCAGCTCCATGTTCGACTTGGCGTTGAGTCTGCGGGAGAACTTCGGCCCGGACAAGGAGCCGGCTGGGATGGATGCGTTCCTGGAGTACCAGCTCGACATGTTCGAACGGGAGACCGCACAGCACGTGGCCGACGGTTACCGGCGGATGCTGGCCGCTCTTGCCGCGGACCCAGATGCTCCGATCAGCACAGTCGATGTGCTGCGGGTTGCATAGGTTCCCTATTACCCATGAATTCGGCACGCATATCGAGTTTCGCGGCCGCTGACGAATGATGACAACTTACGTACGGGAGTGAAAGCAGTGGCGAATCCATTCGAGGACCAAGACGGCGTGTACCTGGTGCTGGTCAATGCTGAGGGACAGCACTCGTTGTGGCCCGCCGCCATCACCGTGCCCAAGGGCTGGACCGTAGTACACGGCGAAGCCGGGCGAGAGGACTGCCTGGAGTACGTGAAACGGAACTGGACGGACATGCGGCCCAAGTCCCTGGTCGAGGCGACAACCTCTTGAGGGCCCGTCGGCGTGGCACCGCCGCCCGACCGGACCCAGAGAAACCATCACCTAGCCCTCGTGCCGGGACCTGAAACCAGCACGCGCGGAAAGAGACGCAATGAGCGATGTAGAGGTCTCCGGCAAAAAAGGACGCCGAAGCAAACGCAGAAGGCTGCTGACTGACCGAAACTTCACGTGCCTATTGGCCGCCCGGCTGGGCTCCAGCATGGCCAACGGCTTCCTGCCGGTCGCGGAGAGCTTCGGTATCCTCCACACCACTGGTTCTGCGAGTGACCTCGGCCTCGTCCTCGGAGTTCAGGCGGCGGTTTCGCTCGCCTTGTCGCTGTTTTCCGGCGTCGCGGCGGACCGCTTTCCGCGTGCCCCGTTGCTCATCGTTTCGTCGATCGTACGCCTGACCGCAGCGGCGACCTTGGCAATAGGACTCCTCACGGATACTGCGACCCTCGCCTGGTTCTTCGCTCTGGCAGTCGTGTACGGCGGCGCTGACGCGCTGTTCGGTCCGGCCAGCATGGCGATCATGCCGGACGTCGTTGCGAGAGAAGACCTGGACGAGGCCAATGCGCTGGTCGGCGCTTTTTCCTCGCTGGCTTGGACGGTGGCCCCTGCGACGGCAGGAGTGGTCGTGGCGGCGTACGGTTCGGGAGCCGCTTTCCTGGTGGAGAGCGTGCTGATGGCTTTCATCACTCTCTGTCTCATATTCGCCAAGATCCCCGCCCGGGGCGAAGTCGAGCCGGATCACGAAGGCGGGACGCTCACGCAGCTGAAGCAAGGCTGGCGGGAGTTTCGAATGCGCCCCTGGCTATGGCTGCTCACCTTGCAGTGGACGTTGTTCTCGCTGGTCCTGCTGGCTCCCCTCGCGGTCCTCGGCCCGTTGGTGGCCGACACCCATCTGGGCGGTCCCGCAGCTTGGGGTGTCATCGGCACCTGCATGACCATCGGTGTGCTCTGCGCGGAGTTCACCTCCGGGCGGATCAAGCCGAAGCAACCGGTGGTCTTCATAGCGTGGCTGCCACCGCTGATCGTCTTCGAGGCGTTGGCCCTCGGCTCTGGCGTGCCGACGGTGGTGGTGGCGGGTGCCGCACTGCTCTCCGGCTGTGCGATCGGCCTGCAAGGAGTGTTCTTCCAGACCCTCATGCAGCGAGCCGTACCGAGCGCCGTACTCGGCCGGGTGGCCGCCTTCGACCTGATGGCCTCGGAGATCGCCCAGCCGGTCGGCTTCGCCGTGGCCGGCCCACTGGGCATCCTGTTCGGCCTACGCCCGGTGCTGGTGGGCTGTGCTGTGGTCGCGGTGGTGGGTACGGCACTGTTCGCCCTTGCCCTGACCAAGGTTGAGCAACCAGAGCTACAGGTGCAGAAGGAACCGCGCGTGCCGGACAGCGGCAGTGAGGTGTCGGTCAGCTGAGCGGTACTCGACCGCAGACGAGCCTTTGACGAAGCCGGACCACCGCGGCACGAAGGAATCAGGAAGATGATTTACAAGGACAGATTGGCCATACCCGGTCCGACCCCGCTGCCGCCCGCGGTCATCGCGGCGGCGACGCATCCCATGGTCGACGAGCGCACCGCGGACTTCGCACGCATATTCACACGCATCATCGACGGGCTCAGGCATGTGCTTGGTACCGCGGGGGACGTGCTGATCTTCTCGTCAAGCACCACCGGTGCGTTCGAGAGCGCGGTGCAAAACCTCTTCAGCCCAGGGGAAAAGGTACTCGTGGTGGACAACGGTGCCTTTGGAAGGCGCTGGGTGGAGCTGTGCCGCGCTTATGGCCTGGAGACCGTCGTGCTCGACGTCGCGTGGGGTCGCGAGCCGGACCCCGCAGCTGTCGAAGCCTGCCTGGCGGCCGACTCGCAAATCGTCGCGGCGATCGTCGTGCACTGCGAGACCTCCACAGGCGTCGTCACCGACCTTGAGGCCATCGGGCGCGCGACCCGCGGTGTGCTGACGATAGTGGACTCGGCCTCCGGGGTCGGCGGCTGCGAAATGCAGGCCGACGCGTGGGGGTTGGACGTCGTGGTCGGCGGGAGTCAGAAGGCGCTGATGGCGCCGCCGGGGGTCTCTTTCGTCTCGGTCAGTGAGCGCGCCTGGCGCCGGCACGCCAAGGCCAGGCATCTGCGGTACTACTTCGACTGGACGATCACGCGTGACAACCTGAACCAGTCCATCCCGCGTACCCCCTGGACGCCGGCGGTCGGCGTGCTGCTCCAGTTGTCCGCGGCGCTCGAACAGGTACTCGCTGAAGGCATGGAGCGGCGCCACCGGCGGCATGCGGAGCTCGGCCGGATGGCCAGAGCGGGCTTGCGCGGCCTCGGACTCCGGCTGCTGACCCCAGAAGTGGCGCGCAACGGCATCGTGACGGCCGCGTTCACACCGCCCGGAGTAAGCGCGCAAACTCTCGTCGATGCGGTGGTCGAGCACACAGGCGTCCAGCTGACCACCGGCAACGGAGAACTGGCCGACGAAGTGGTACGGATCGGTCACTGCGGCCACGCCGACCCGCTCGACCTGGTCACCGCGCTGGCCGCGCTCGAGACCGGGTTGGCAGCCCTCGGCGCCCCGGTGCTGCCGGGCAGTGGCGTCACACCCGTTGTGAAGCTGATGGCAGAGCAGGTTGACGTCGCCGCAGGCCCCCTGACGTCCACGTCGCCCGAACCTGAGGAGTCTGCTGCGTGAACGCCGACGTTCAATCAGCGCGAAACGACGCGCCGAAGCTCATCCCGCACCTGCTTGAGCAGCACTCAAGGGTGACGCCGCACGCCCCCGCCACCGAGGATGCACAGCGGGCGCTGACCTACGCCGAACTCGCCGCCGAAGCCGAGCACATGGCGGCGCGCCTGGCGGAGATGGGAGTGCTTCCCGGCGATCGCGTCGGCGTGATGATGCGTCACTCCGTTGACCTGCTTGTCGCGATTCTCGGCGTGCTGCGTGCGAGAGCGGCCTACGTGCCCATCGACCCGGACTACCCCGACCAGCGCAAGGGTTTCCTCGCGGCGGACTCCGGTATCAAGATCCTCATCGTAGACGGAGCGCAAGGAGCGCAGGGGACGCCAACCAGCGTGCCCGTCACGACGCTTGCGCCTGACCGGGGGCGCTTGTCTCCCCGTACGGGCGCCCCCGCGGCTGCGCCGGACGATCTGGCCTGCGTGATCTACACCTCAGGTTCCACCGGAGCACCCAAAGGCGTCATGATCACCCATCTCGGCCTGGCGAATCTCGCAGCCGCCGCGAGTGCCGAGTTCGGCATGGGGCCGCGTGATCGCTACCTGATGCTGGCCGCCTCCGCATTCTCCGCCTCACTCGAGGAGCTGTTCCCCCCACTCGTGCAGGGCGGGACAAGCGTGTTCCCGGCCGACCGGGTTGCGCTCTCCCCGGTGGAGGCCCTGCTCGACTTCCTCACCGCGCACGAGGTCACGCTGCTGGAGATGCAGACCGCGCACTGGCACGTGCTGGTTCGCCACCTCGTGGACACCGGCGGGGCACTGCCTCCGTCGCTGCGCCTGGTCGTCATGGGAGGAGACCGCGCCATGCCCGAAGCGGTCCAGCAGTGGAACCGCTTCCGCCTTCCGTTGGTGCACGTCTACGGGCCGACCGAGACCACTGCGACCGCGTCGTACTGGACCGTGCCGCCCGGACAAGCACCCAAGGACGGGGTGTTGTCCATGGGCGATGCCATCGCCGGAACCCGCATGTTCGTCGTCGACGAGCGGCTCGAACTCGTTCCCGCGGGTGCCGAGGGCGAGCTGCTCATTGGTGGTGACTCGCTGGCACGCGGTTACCTGGGCAGACCTGACGTCACCGCGGACAGGTTCGTCGCCGACCGCTACTCGGGGATTCCGGGGGCCAGGTTGTACCGCACCGGCGATCGGGTACGCCGTCTTCCCGACGGTCGGCTGCAATTCCTTGGACGCGGCGACCAGCAAGTCAAGGTGCGTGGATATCGCGTCGAACCAGGCGAGATCGAGGCTGCGCTCGACCGGCACCCTGCGGTGCGTCAAGCCCTGGTCACGACGGGTCAAGACGCGTCGGGTGAGCAGCGGCTGATCGGCTACGTGACTGCTGACCGGGACAAGGTGAGCGCCGGTGAGCTGCGTTCCTTCCTCGCCGACGAACTGCCGGCCCATCTGATCCCTTCAGCGCTGATCCGGCTGGACGAGTTCCCGCTGACGACGCATCGGAAGATCGACCACGCGATGCTTCCGCAGCCGCCGAAGCGTCGGCCCGACTTGCCCACCGAGTTCGTGCCGCCGACAGGTGAGATCGAGCGGCGCGTCGGCGCCGCCGCGGCGGAGCTACTGGGACTCGACGAGATCGGTGTGCTCGACAACCTGCTTGACCTGGGTGGGGATTCGCTGTTCATGTTGCGGCTGATCAGCTGGATCCGCACAGACTTGGGCATCAGCCTCGGTTTCCGCGAGGTCTTCGACGCGTATTCAGTACGTGGAGTGGCAGCGCTGGCCGACGCGAAGGCGGACGTCACGGCGGTGGGCAAGCCGGGCAGTGGCTGGTGACCATGCTTCCCGACCTACCCGTGGCAGTGCTTCCGGAACCGGCGCCCGCCGATCTCATGACAGCTCTGCATCATTCAGGCGTTCGACTAGCTCCGCTGGCCCGGGCTCAGGGCTTGATCTGGACCGGCGAGCAGCCCTCGGAGCTGGCAGCCGCACTGGAGTGCGCGCCGTCGGTGCGCTGGGTTCAACTGGCGAGCGCCGGCGTCGAAAGCTACCTGCCGCTCATGGACCAGCGGATCCGCTGGAGCCGGGCCGTGGGCGTCCAGTCCGAGCTGGTGGCCGAACACGCCCTCATGCTCGCGCTGACCGTGCTGCGTCAGGGCACTGCCTCCGTGAGGGCCGGCGCGTGGCTGCCGCGCCCCGCCATCGGGCTGACGAACGCCGAGGTCCTCGTGGTGGGCGGCGGCGGGGTTGCCCGGGCACTGCTCGCACTGCTGCGCCCGTTCAGGGTCCGCGCCAAGGTGGTGTGCCGCGGCGGCGCCCCGATAGCGGGCGCCGAGGTCGGCACGCCCGATCGCCTCGACGAATGGCTGCCCGAGGCCCGTGTGGTCTTCCTCGCGGCGCCGCTGACCGCGGACACGGCCGGGCTGATCGACGCAGTCAGACTCAGGTCCATGCGTCGGGACGCGTGCCTGGTGAACGTGGCGCGCGGCGGGCTTGTCATCACCGATGACCTCGTTCGTGCGCTGACCTCCGGGTGGATTGCCGGCGCCGGCCTGGACGTCACCGCCCCCGAGCCGCTTCCTACGGAGCACCCGCTGTGGTCCCTTCCCACCTGTGTGATCACCGCGCACTGCGCGGGCGATCTGGATCACGCACTCGGACCCTTCGTCGACCTGGTCCGGCGCAACATTCGTCGACTGGTGAACGGCCTCGAGCCGATCGGCCTGGTCGACCGGGAACTCGGTTACTAGCCGACTGTCAGGAAGAGCGGGTCACGATGACCGAGCCAACCACTACTCCGCAGGCCACGCACCCGACCGGAGCACCCATGGGCAACCGACAGATCGAGAGGATCTCGCTCCTGCAGGAGCAGATCTGGTTCGCTGAACAACTCGCCCCGGGCCGCAGCGTTTACGGAATACCCATGGTGATCCGACTGCGTGGCGCGTTGGACACGGAACTCGCCGCGCGCTGCGTGACCGAGATCGTGCGTCGGCATGAGGTGCTGCGCTCCCGGGTGGTCGAGGAAAACGGTGAACTGTGCCTCATCACAGATCCGCCGCAGCCCTTCGCGCTGCCTGTGTTCGACTTTCGCTCCCGGCCCGACGAGTGGCGTGTGTTCCTCGAGACCGCCGCTCGCGAGCCCTTCGACCTTGTGCACGGCCCGCTGCTGCGGGCCGCCGCGCTACGTCTTGAGGATGACGCCTACGCGTTCTTCCTCAACATGCACCACATCGTTGCGGACGGTTGGTCGCTGCGTCTGTTCTGGACCGAGTTCGTCGCGCTCTACGCCGCATGGCACGCGGGCGGTGAGCCCGATCTGCCTGACCTCACCATGCAGTACCGCGACTTCGCCGCCGAACAGCGGCGCATCACCGAGGACGGCGGGTACGGCAACGTGCTCGACGCGTGGGCTCGGGAATTGGCCGGTGCGACGACGATCCTCGCACTGCCGGTCGATCACAGTTCAGGAGCCTCCCGGGACTACCGGGGGGACGAGTTCACGACAGTGGTGCCAGAGCAGCTTCGGGCCGATACCTACGCCTGCGCCAAGCGGCTCGGGGTCACGCCCTTCGCGATGCTCGGCGGTGTTTGGGGCGTGCTGCTGGCCCGCTACACCCGTCAGGACGACCTGCTGATCGGAACGCCTCTGGCCGGCCGGATCCGGCCCGAGCACCAGTCGCTCATTGGGCTGTTCGTCAACACCATGCCGTTGCGACTGCGGCTGGACGCGGACATGTCCTTCGCCTCGCTGGTCCGCGAACTCCAGCTGAGTGCTTTCGACGCGCTCTCCTCACAGGACGCGCCTTTCACCGAGCTTGTCAAACGGGTCGACTCCAAACGCACCTCGCGTGAGACCCCGCTCTTCCAGACGATGTTCTCCTTCGAGCAGTCCACGGAGTTCGAGGCCACGCTGCCGGGCTGCGCGGTGACGGAGCTGTACGAGGTGTCCAATGGCGGGGCCCGGTTCCGTCTCAGTCTCAGCGCTGTGGACGCGCTCGGGGAGCTGAGCCTTCAGTTTGAGTACGACAGTGAGCTGTTCGACCCGGGCACCATCGAGGCAATGGCCGAGAGCTACCTGGCGCTGCTCGGCGAGGCCGTGTCCCACCCCGAGTTCCCACTGGGAGCGCTTCGCACGTCGACCGACGCCGCGCCCGATCGGGAGCTCACCGGTCGGCCCGTGCCGGGGGACGAGCCGGCCACCCTGCACGCGCTGTTCGAGCGGCGGGTCCGGCAGAGCCCCGATGCGCCGGCGATCGAGCGTGAAGACGGTACTCCAGTCAGTTACGCAGAGCTCAACAGCCAGGCCAACCGGCTCGCGCGGCATCTGCGTCAGCTAGGTCTTCGCACGGGCGAGCGGGTGGCGCTCGCCTTGCCCCATGGCTCCTCCTGGCCGGCCGCCGTGCTCGCCGTACTGAAGGCGGGCGGGGCCTACGTCCCTGTGGCTCCGGACGCGCCCGGCAGCCGCACGGCCCACGTCCTCGCCGAGACCGCGCCCCGCTTGGTGCTCACGGTCGTGGCCCTTGCCGAGGACTTCGCCGGGGCCCACCATGTGCTCGCCCTCGACGATCCGGCGGTTGCTTCCTCGATCGAGGCCCAGAGCGGTGAGGATCTCGAGGACATCGCTGTGACAGTCCGTCAGATCGCGTATGTCCCGTTCACCTCCGGCTCGACGGGAGTGCCCAAGGGCACCCTCGTCACCCATGTCAACCTGACCGCGTTCACCCGTGCCGCGGTGGACACGTTCGATCTGGGCCCGGAAGACAGGATGCTGCAGATCGCCGCGATGACCTTCGACGTACATGTCGAGGAGTTCTTCCCCACCTGGCTGGCCGGTGGCTGCGTCGTCTTTTTCGATGGCGTGCTCGGCCGGACCGGCCCGGAGGAACTGCTGCACCTCCTCGGAGAGCGCGAGATCACCATATGTGAGATCCCCACCGCCTACTGGATGGAAGTAGTGCGCCTGATCGACCCGGCTGTTGTCCCCCTTCCGAAAACCATGCGGCGAGTGCTGGTCGGCGGCGAACGCGCGCCGATCGAGGTCTACCAGCGCTGGTTGGACTTCGGGATTCCGCTCACCAATGTCTATGGGCTCACCGAAACGGCGGTGACCAGCACGACCTACCAGCCTGGTGCTGACTTCGACCGCGAGGCGCTGCCGATCGGACGACCCATGCCGCACGCCGCCGTCTACGTGCTCGACGCTTTGCTCGCACCGGTTGGACGCGGCGTACCAGGGGAGATCTACCTGGCCGGCCCCGGCGTCTCCGACGGCTTTCTCAACCGGCCCGAGCAGACCGCCGAGCGCTTCTTGGCGGACCCCTTCGCGGCCGAGCCGGGCGCACGTATGTATCGCACCGGCGACCAAGGCCGATGGACCACCGAAGGTGACCTCGAATTTCTCGGCCGCGTGGACCGTCAGCTCAAACTGCGCGGCCATCGGGTCGAGCTCGCCGAGATCGAATCGGTACTCGACGGCCATCCGGACGTGGAGCGCAGCCTGGTCGTGCCTCGGCGCACCGAGGCTGATCCAGCGGCCGAGCTTGAGCTGATCGCGTTCCTGATCGGTGCGTACGCCGACGAGGCAGCAGCCGCGGCGTACGTGCGTACCCAGCTTCCCCCACACCTGGTTCCGGCTCACATCTCCGTAGTTGAACGGTTCCCGCTCACCTCGCACGGCAAGGTTGACCAAGCAGCCTTGCTCGCGCTGCAGAGCCGCGAGCGTGTCGTCCCCGAGGAAGCGCAGGGCAGCGAGCTCGAGGTCAAGGTCGCGGAGATCTACTGCGAGGTACTCAAAGTAGCGACGATCAACCTGCGGACAGACATCTTTGCGCTGGGTTTCCACTCTCTGGCCGCGCTGCGGCTCATTTCCCGCCTCAAGAGTGAGTTCACGGTGCATGTCCCGATCGCCGAGTTCTTCGTGGACTCCTCAGTCACCAACGCCGCCCGACTGATCGTGGCGGCGGGGGCCGACCAACCAGTCGGCTGACTGCGCCATCGGCGCTTAGGCGTTCACAGGGTTCAGTGGTCGTCCAGGCTGGAGGGGCCTGAGGCTGTCTGGGTGAGGCTTCCGTTGAGCCAGGCGGCGGTGAGTTCCCTCCGGGAGCGGGAGCCTGTGCGCTGGAACAGTCGTGTCAGGCGCTGTTCCACCGTTTTGGGGCTGCAGGCGAGTTCTGCGGCGATCTGCCGGTTGGTCGCGCCGTCAGTGACCATGCGCACCAGTCTGATGTCGAGTTCGGTCAACTTCTCTTGGCCTTGGCGAAGTCTCGGTACGGGGATGTCGCGCTGCTGCGCGGCACGGGTGACTGCGGTGCGGAAGGGGCCTCCCAGGCCGAGGGTGTGAGCGTTGCCCATGGCCTCGGTCAGCCAGCGCCGGGGGTCGTCGGCGACGTGTGTCAGGCACAGGCAGCAGATGACGCTCAGGTAGACGTCGCCTCGGAGCTTGATCAACCGGTGGGCGGTCAGCGCGCTGTCCGCGTCGTGGTGCGCGATGCCGCGTGCGAGAAGGAGGGCCTCGTGGGTCATGGGGGTGGCTGCCTCGTCGTGCAGGGTTTCCACTTCCTCCAGGGCCTGTTGGACCGTGTACGGCTGATCCGACCGGGCGGCGAGCGACAGGATGCGCAGCAGCAGCCGCTCGACACCGGCGAGCTGACCGTTCTTTCGTGCCAGTCGAGCGTCGTGCCAGGCTTCGTCCAGCGCCTCCTCTCGTCGGCCCGACCAGTACCGGACCGCCAGCCGCGCCCGGGCGGCCAGGGGATGAGTGGCGGTGTCGGGGACCAGGTCGAGCCACGCTGTGGCGCGTGCGACGTCCCCGCGCGTGCAGTGGATCTCCGCTGCCAGCGCCCGTGGCAGGTGCGGGGTGCCCGCCGCCGCGTGGGTGCGGCTGCGCACCTCGATACGGCGGGCGGCCGCCAGAGCGGCGTCCCAATCCCCGGCCAGATAGTCGCGCACCATGCCCCGGTACTGGACGGCGATGCCCTCGGGTGCCGCGACATACCGGTCGCCGAGGACTGCTGCGAGAGCGCCGGCCAGGTCTGCGTAGGCGGCGGCGCCGCGCAGCTGGTCCAGGGTGTGGTCGTCGATGGCCTCGGGGGGCATGTGCTGCCGCGCGCGGCTCAGTTCGGTGTGGCTGCCGACCGCGGCGGTCATCAGGCGGAGTTCGGTGGGCTTGGGCAGCGGCATGCGGACGTGTCCGGGACCGGAGGTGTCCAGGATATGGAGGGAGGCCGCTGTCGGCCGAGCTGACAGCGGGCCGATGCCGTAGAGGCCGCCGAGTGCCGCAAGCCCGGCCCCGGCGGGGAACCGGTCAGCGACCTTGCCCAGGCGACGGTGGACGCTATCGGCGCAAGGGGCTCGGTGTTCGTGAAGGGCTGCCCACACCCATGCGGCGGCAATGTTCGACAGGCCGGCCGTTTTCTCGACGTCCTCGGTGTGTTCGGTATGCGGTGGGTCCAGGAGGGCGAGCAGCGGCTTACCGAGCGCCAGGAGCCCTTCGTGGTCGCCGTGCCGCAGGCTCAGGCTGCTCGCCTCGTGGAGCACACCATGGGTGCGCTGGTCCTGTGGTGTGAGCCGGTGTAGCGCGGCCGCGTAAGCGCGGGCCGATCGGGGCCAGTTGGTCCGGGCCTCCTGGCGGGCTGCGGCCAGCAGCAGCGGGACGGCGAGGGCATCGTCCAGGAGCGGGCCGGAGGCCGCGACGCGATCGGCCAGCCTCGGGTAGCCGCGGCCGGTGGCTTCGGCACCGAACTCGTCCGCCAACCGCTTGATGTACCGGGCGGAGTTGCCCTGCACGTCGCCCTGGATGGGCAGGGTCCGCAAGGCCGCGGCGAGCGCCGGGACGGCGAATGACAGGCGGCCCTGCGGGTCCACGGTCAGGATCCCGTCCTTGATCAGGCGGTCCAGTGTGTACTCAAGGGACCGGGCTCCGGCAGATGGCATCATCGTGAACGCGTCATCGACGTGCACTTCGGCGTGGTCCAGTACACAGGCGGTGACGACCGCCGCCTTGATGGTCTTGGGGTCCGCGGGCGTGTCGGGCCAGCCGAACCGGAGCAGCTCGGGCGCCCCGGTGGTCAAGCGCAGCCGCTTGTCCGGCAGCGTGAGGCACAACCGACCGTCGAGTTCGACCAAGTCCTGCTCGTCCAGCGCGTCGAGCACCGACAACGCGGCGCGGGGGTTGCCCGCCAGCGTGCCCAGCGCCCGCGACACAGCATCCGCCAACGCGGATTCGGCCGGACGGCCGAACCGCCGTGTGACGTGGACGTCGACGAGCGTGGCGACATCGGCAGGCTGCAGAGGGGGCAGTTCGAGGACCTGGTCGGCCGCGGCCGTCAGCCGGGCGCGGCCGGGTTCCGCCGCGGGCCCCGGCCGCCCGGCCATCACCACGGGTACGCCTCGCGGGCGGAAGACCCGCAGCAGCAGCGCCAAAGCATCGGCACTACGCTGCGGCATCCGCTCGACGCCGTCGACAACCAGCGCGAACGGGGTCTGGCGGGATGCCTCCGTCAGCGCCTCGGAGAAGGCGGACAGCGCGCTCGCCCCGCCCTCCCGCACGGCGGCCCGCAACTGTGCTCGGCGGGCTGCCATGAGCGGCGGCAGGCAGCCGTCGGGATCCTCGACTGTCAGGCCGCAGCCTGCGTCGAGGACCGTCGCGTCGGCCGTGTCCTCGGCGTCTTCGTCTTCCCAGCCGAGCCGCACCACTACGGCGCCGGCCTGGGCTGCCGCACGCCGAGCCTGCTCCAGGACGGTTGTCTTGCCCATTCCGGCCTCAGCGGTGACCAGCAGGATCCGGGCCGCTTCCCCGGTGGCGCGCAGGGCTTCCGCTACGTCGCGGACCGCGCCGTCCCTGCCGATGACCGCTCCACGCTGGTGCCGCATGGTTGCCGCTCCTCTCGTTCTCCTCAACCCCGAGGAGAGACGGCTCCTCGCCACTTTGCGTTCCTTTTACCCGGCTGGAAATGTACGGCACTCCAGGCGCACCGGAGGTTGGCGCGTACAGGGCCTGACGGTTCATGGCGTGGCGACGACGCTCATAATGTCCGCGCACCGACGAAAGGCCGGGTGCGGGCACACAGCCGGTGGCCGTGTTCACTGTCCGCCCGGGCATATCTCTGAACAAGGATGTACCGCACAGTGGCAGCAACCAACGGACTGATCAGCTGGGGTACGCCCGCACGACTGGACCGTACCGGCGACAGTCTGCTCGGCCGCGAGCGCGAGTTGGAGCAGAGCCACGACTTCCTGAGCGACCCTGACGGTCCCCGCCTGGTCCTTGTCCGAGGCGAAACCGGTGTGGGCCGCAGTGCGTTCCTCAAGGCGGTCGACGGACGGCTGCGTCCAGAAGGGACCGCCGTGCTGGCGGTGGACTGTGTTCCTGGCGACGGTGAACGGCCTCTGCTGCTGGCGCTGCGGCTGGTCATGGCACTCGAAGAGCACCGATCCGCCTCGCCACAGCAGCGGCCGGCCGGGAAGCTGGTTACGCGGGCGCTGTCCGCCGTCGACCAGGGTGACCCCACAGCGATGCACGCATTGCTTCGCGCTTCCCTCACCCAGGCCACGTCGCTCACCATCATGGTCGACGACGTCCAGCATGCCGATCCCGACTCCCTGGCCGTGCTGTGCCGCATCGACTTCTCGCGGCTCGCGCCCGGTGTCCGGCTGGTGGTGTCGGCAGTGCGGCACGTCGCACCGGGCCCAGGGGGCATGAGAGAGGGCGCGCCGGACGCCGTCGGCTTGGGCACCTCAGGCCATGGACGGAAGGCCGGAGAGGCCCGGGGGTCAGGCTGCGACGGTCCGGCCGGCCTCCTGGAGCGGCTGTCCGGTGTCGAGGGGGCCCGCACGGTGGAGCTGTCCCCGCTGGGACCGGATGACGTCACCGCGCTGGTCGCGCGGTGGTTGCGGGCAAAGCCCGACGCCGTCCTCGCCCGGCAGGTGGGCGAGTTGACCCGTGGCATCCCGGGGGCGGTCGAGGCCCTGCTCGCAGGCTGGGCTCGCCGGGACGGGATCCGGGTCGCCGACGGCCACGCCTTTCTTGGCGCGAGGACGCCGGTACCGGTGCTGCCCGACGACGACAGGTTCGTCACGGCAGTGGACGCGCTGGGCGAGCCGTGTCGTGCGGTGGCCGCGGCGTTGAGCATCCTGGGGCCGCTCGGCCGACCGGCCCTGCAGCTGACCGCGGCGTGGGCCGGCCTGTCCGCCGACGCTGCCTACGACGGTGTCCGCCGCCTGGTCGAGGCGGGCATCATCGAGGAACAGCCCGGACCGGACGGCGCCACGGCAGAGGGCTGGACGTTCCGGCTGCCGCTGACAGGGCACACCGTCCGGGAGCGGCTGAGCCCCGTGGACCGCAGCCGGTTGTCCGCCACGGCGGTCGAGGTCCTCTGGAAGGACGCGGACGCGGAGAGCGCCGGATGTGTGATCCGCCCGGCGCCGGGTCTTCTCGACGAGGCGAACGCGCCGGCCTACCGGGCAGACCGGGTCGCGGACGCGGGCAGCCTGGTGGACCGGGAGCGTGCGGTGGCCGAACTGACGGCTGCCGCACGGCGGATGAGGCCCGGCACCGATGACGAGCGGGCCCTGCGGTGGCTGCGGGCCGCCTGTGACCTGACCGAGCACGCCGACGCCCGCGATCTCGTCCTCCAGCAGTACGGGACGACCGCCTACCTGGCCTGCGACTACGCCACGGGAAGGGCCGCCGGGGAATCGCTGCTGCGTAACCCGGGACCTGCGCTGAGCGACCTCGACCTGCAGGAGGCCGCCTTTCTGGTCGTGGCGGTCACGGCCAACCAACGTGACTGGGCCACGATGTCCCGGTTCGCCACCGCCTACTGGTGGGACGGGCTGCCAGTGCCCGCCCTGGCCAAGATGAGCGGCCAGGCCCTGGCCCTGTGCCACCTCTCGCGATGGCAGGAGGCAGCGCACCTGCTCCAGCAGACCGAGACCGTGTGGAACACCAGCCCACGCGCACGCGCGGCGCTCGCCCGGTTCAGAGCCCTGGCCGACCTGGCCATGGGCCGACCGGAATCCTACCGGCGCGAACTGACCATGCACGACGCCCCCGAGCTGCCCCCTGGCAAGGTGTACTCGCTGGCGAGCGGCATGTTCGACGAACTGCTCACCAGCTACGACCTCAACGCCGCCCACAACCTGCTGGAGACCGCCGGCCTGACCGTACAAGCGCTGCCCCCGCTCAGCCAGTTCCTCTTCCACCACCTTACGGGCCGGTGGGATCAGGCACTGGAGTCAGCCCGCCGACTGCTGGCCAACAACGAGATCCAGTCCACCCCGGTGTCGGACAACTCTCTGATGCCCGCGAGGACCGCGGCCATCCTCCTCGCTCGGGGCCGCGTCACCAGCGCCCTGCAGATAGTCGAGGAAATGCGCGTCCCCGGCACGAGTCCGCTGCAGTGCGCGCTCAACGCATCAGAAGCAGAAGTGCTCATGGCCCTCGGCGACATGGACGCAGCCGAGAAAACACTGCGCCGCGGGCTCGCCGCTGCACAGGAGCACGACCAGACCTACGCCACAGAGGAGCTGTGGGCCCTGCTGGCCGAGGTGACAGTCGAGGCCGGACGCACCACCGAGGCGGCGACCTGCGTGGAAAGCCTGGGGCAGCTCTCCTCCCGCACAGGCAGCGGACGGGCACAGCTCAGGTACCTGCTGGCCTCGGCCCGGGTCCTGCGCCAGGAGGCCCCCGACACCGCCCGCGACCACCTGCACGAGGCGGTGAACCTGGCCCGCTCCCGCGGCCTGCCCTTCGAGACGGCGACCACCCTCCTGGAAGCCGCCGACGGGGGCGCGGGCCCGCGCAAGCCCCTGTACGAGGCATACGAACTGTTCGGCATGACCGGTGCCGCCCTGTGGCGCTTCCACACCAGGACCAAGCTGCGCGAGGCCGGACTCACCATCCCCGGCCGCAAGCAGGCCACCGCCGAGAACGACCACCTGCTCGCCACCCTGCTCGCCGAACAGCTCACCACCCGCCAGATCGCCACCATCCTGCGACTCAACGAGGACGCGGTCGTCGGGCGCCTGACCCGGCTGCTCGCCCGCACCGGAAAGCGCTCCCGCACCGAACTCGTCACCGCCGTCCTCACGGGCACCCTCGACTCCCTCTGACAAGCGGACGCGACGGTTCGCGATCAGTTTCCCTGTACTTAGCCGCTGAACGACCAGAACCGCCTGAATCGCCGATCACTCCTGCCAGCATGGTCACCCGCAGCAGCCTTGGCATTCGACGGCGCATGCTGGCTCGCGCTCGGACCTGAGGAAACGCCGAGGAAACAACCATGACCATGGACAAACGAGATGCGATTGAACGCGCAACGCATCGGTGCATAAGAGCACAATTGCATCGCCGCGGGCTGGCAGCCCCGTGGAAGTGCTCGGCTTTGGGCTCGTAGCGGCGCTGCAGGCGTCGGCAGCCCGGTGGGCCAGGACACCGTCCACTCAGCCGACCCACCGGTGGCGGTCCAGCCGCTGCAAGGACTCGATGCCTTTGCGGGCGATGTGGTGACGGATGCCTCGCTTGCGGAGCCATCGGCGCGGACCGCGGCGTGAGCGGATCGGTGGCATCCCGCGCACGAGCGGCTTCAGGCCGAGGCTGTCGTGCAGTTGGCGCCGGAGATGCCCAGCGACAGAGGTAGACCGTTCCGTTTTTGCAGCCCTGAGGCTGACGGACCTGGCTCCTGTCACTCCTCGTTTCCCCGACCCCACACAAGGGAAAACTACGTGATCAATACGTGCCGAGACCAATCCTATCGGGAACTCGTTGTGGAAGAGCGTGCCGCAGGACACGACAGCGGCACCTGGACATACCAATTGCCGGATCAGTGGTTCGGCATCGTCACGCCAATACGAGGTGTGTGTCAAATTGAAGGTCGAGAGAATGGCGGTTGGCTAGGTACCACGCTCGGGCCTGGCGAGGTCTGCCGGATCGCACCCAACAACCTGATCCGGCTCAGCAGGACACCGCCCAGACGTCTCCCATTCGAAGTCGTTTATATCCAGCTTTCCGTAGAAGTCCTTCAGCGGGCACTGGACACGCACACCACCGCTCCTGTCCGTGATGTTTCGGAATTACAGACACTGCGCGCCTTCGATCCACATGTCGCATCCATGGCGCAGGCTCTACTTCATGCCCGAAAGACAGGTGCAGGAGAGCGCTATGCCATGAGTGCAGCCCACTACCTGGCTGAATATCTACTCCATCCACGCCGCGACGCCTCACCGCGCACCGGAGGCCTTAGCCCGGAACAGCTACAAACGGTGACAACATTTATGAGCGCGAATTTCTCCTCGAACATCACGCTTGATCAGCTTGCCAAGGAAGCAGGACTCAGCCGGTACCACTTCCTGCGTCGTTTTTCCGCAGCGACCGGAAAGACACCTCTGCAATACCTCACCGAGTTGCGCCTCGAAGCTGCCTGCCATCTGCTCGCAGTAGACAATGACCCAGTATCTCAAGTCGGTAGGCGCTGCGGTTTCCCTAACCCGGAGCACTTCGCCCGCGTGTTCCGTAAGCACGTTGGATGCGCGCCATCGCAATACCGGCAGCAAGGGCAGCTTGCCTCTTCCCCTTGAGCGGGTGTCACCGCATCGCTTCGCCCCCGTGGCGGCGGTGCTCGGCCGAGTAGTCGGCGCGGCCGTCGCCGAGGCAGGCTGACAGGTGGGCGAAACGACCATCGACGGGGTTGCCCTCGCCGGAGGTAGGTCTCTACGGGCGAGGGCAACCTGCGCCGTCGGGGTCAGGACACGGTCACATAGATCTTGCGCACGGTCTCGATGGTCTTCCAGACACCGACGAAGCCCGGCTTCATGACAAAGCTGTCGCCTGCCTTGTAGATCACCGGCTCGCCGCCTTCCGGCGTGAGTTCGACGACGCCGGAAAGGATGTGGCAGAACTCGAAGGTCTCGCCCTTGATCGAGCGCGTCTCGCCGGGCGTCGCCTCCCAGACGCCCGTGTGGATCGTTTCCCCACGGGCGTCGTCCTGTGCCCAGGTCTTGTACGTCGGGTCGCCGGAGATCAGGCGTTCCGGCAGCGGACCGGACTCCTTGGGTGCGAAGGACGGGTCGGTGTCGATGGTCTTCAGGAGCGACATGCTTTTCCTTTACCGCGGACAGGTGGGTGTGGACTGCGCCACGAAGTGCCGGAAAGACCGGCTCGTCGAGTGTCGCCGGGACCCCGCTCGGAGCCCATGCGTGAACTGTCCATTGCGGACAGAAGGTTCGGACGTTGTGTCAAGCACGCACGGCGGTTCTCCGTGGGGGCCGGCCACGGCAGACTGCGCGCATGCAGCTCCCCGCCGAGGCCGTCGCCCTCACCGCGCTGATCGAGGTCGTCAAGATCTCCGCGCTTCCGGCGAAGAGGGACGACCCCTGGCCCGGCCGCGTGGTCGCGCACTGGGCCGGGGGCGAGGTCGCCGACACCCTGGCGTTGATCGAGGAACTGTCGGGGGGCGAACAGCACCGGTGCGGGTTCTCGCCCGGGTGGAGCGTCCGGGCCTACGGGGACGCCCTCGACACGGCACTGTTCGAGGCCGCGTTCTGCTTCACGTGCCAGGAGGTCCGCATACACGGACCGGCCGTGCCGCCCCCGCTGGCCAGGCAGTTCTTCGACCCGGCGGCCCCACAGGTCCAGGCCCTCCTGACCCGCTTCCGCGCGGTGTCCGCGCAGGCGGAGACTTGAGGGCCGGCACCGATGTCAGTGGGGTGCCGTACCTTCGGGCCATGTCGATCACAGCCCGCCTGCGCGACTCGGTGCAGTTGCCGAACGGTGGATCCCTGGTCAACGGCTTCGCCCTCGACAGTCGTGCCGACCGCCCGCATCGCGCCCTCCTGAGGAACGGGCCCGCGCTGGAGGTCCACGACCTGGCCGGGCTGTTCGCCGCCGACCGCGCACCGACCGCCGTCTTTCCTCTGCCCTGGCCCGGCTGGCGCGGGGGCGTCCACTCGGTGAGCGCCGACGCGTCGTTCGCGGTGTTCTCTGGCCAGCGGTCGGTGCGGGCCGTGGCCCCCGGCGGAGCGACGCTGTGGGAGTACCGGCACGGCTGCTGGGGCCCGCTCCTCGGGCACCCGCACACCGGGGACGAGCAGGAGGTGTGCGACGGGCTGGAGCACGGGTCCTGCCGCATATCCGACGACGGCCGGCTCGTCTGGGCACATGTCGTGGCGCCGGAGGAGCACGGCGGGCAGGAGTACTGGGCCGTCCTGGACGCCCGGGACGGGCGTGAGCTGGCCCGGCTGCCGCTGGACAGCGCGGCCTCCGGCTCCCACCACGTCTCCCACCCTGACGGCGTCCACATGGGGCTGAGCATCGGCATGGGCCAGGACGGCCTCCTGCTGCACTGGGCCCGCTGGGACGGCGAGGAGCTGACCGCCTGGGACCTGAACGAGACCCTGGACCGCGACCTGACGGACGTCCACCCGGCGCATCCCGGCTTCCTGACCGCCGAGCACCACGGCACGGACCTGAGGCTGCACGCCCTCGACGGCACGGTGCTCGCCGAGGGCGAAGCGGCGGGGGCCCGGCCGGAGCGGGGCGGCGAGGCAGACCTCGACGACGAAGACGACGGGGATGGCGGGGACCTTTATGAGGCGGACCTCGACGGCGACTACGACGAGGACGAGGACGACGAAGACCTCGACGACGAAGACGAGCCGCCCTGCTGGGACCACGGTGGCGGCTTCGTCGACGCCGACACGGTCATCGCCTCGACGATCGACGCCGCCGACGACGACCCGGCGGAGGGCCGCCACTGGCTGCTCGACGCGCACACCCTGGAGATACGCGGCGCGATCACGTATCCCACCGGCCACGTCGACAGCTATGTGCGCCCGCTCGGGGACGGGACCTGGCTCACCTACGACGACGTGAGCGGCACGCTGGCCCGCTGGAGCGAAGCGGCGTCCTGAGCGACGGGCGGCCCGGCCGCCCCCGCGTCACTGCGGGACGAGGACGGCGTTCCCCCCTCCCCCACGTCACGGCAGGGCGAGGACCGCGTCGACCAGGGACCGCATCTCCTCGTCGAACAGGATCGTCCGGTAGTCCCCGTGGGGCGCCAGCCTCCGGTCGGTGTCCCGCACCCGGCGCAGCACCGCACGGGTTTCGTCGGTGACCGTGCCGATGGCGACGAGGGCGCGCAGTGCGTCGACGAAGTAGCCGTAGGAGTCGTCGCCGTCGGCCATCGGCCGCAGGTGCTCCCCGAGGACGGACACGCTCGGTTCCGCCTCGCCCGTGATCGACGCGAGCGCGATCGCGGACCGCAGCCGCAGCCAGCCGTCGCCGCGCTCCATGAGCTGTCGTACCCGGTCGGCGTAGGGCGCGGCAGCCGGGCCGAAGTGACCGATCAGGTGGACGGGACCGTAGAAGGGCTCCTCCTCGGTCAGCACGGCCTCGCCCACGAGCCGCAGCGCCGACGCGCTGTCACCGTCGAGGACCGAGGCGGCCCACGCCACCTTCTGGTGGTTGCCCGGGTGGTCGAGGACGGTGGCGCGGCGCACCTCGGGTGCGGCGGACGCCGCGGCCGGTCCCATCGCCACGAGCGCGTCGATCGCGGTCAGCGAGTACCGGGCGTCGTCCAGCAGGGCCACGACCTCGGGCAGGGCGGGCGCGGACGCCTCACCCCACGCGGTGAGGACGCCGAGCAGGCAGCAGGTCAGCCCGCCGCCCTTGCCGTCCTTCCGGAGCAGTGCGCGGATGTCCGGCACCAGGGTCTCCGCGTGCGCCGCGAGCGGGGTCAGGACGTCCTCGACCTCCGGCAGGCGGGGGTCACCCGAGCAGTAGGCGCGCGAGTACTGCCCCTCGTAGGGCGCGTACAGTCGCGCGATCAGGCCCGGCAGGGCGCGCGGGTCGCCGATGCGGGTCAGCGCCCAGCGGGCGTGGTCGCCGACGGTGCCCTCCAGGAAGTCGTGCTGGTCCTCGCCCCGGTCGTCGAGAAGGGCGGCGAGTTTGTCGGCGTAGGGGGCCGCCCGGGGGCCCAGTACCGCGAGGAGGTGGGTGGCCCGGTAGCGGACGCCGTCGTCCCGGTCGGCGAGCAGCGCGCCGGCGTGCGGCAGCAGCCGCTCGGCCACGGACGGCCGCCGGACCAGCAGCCGCCACGCCTCGTCGAGCGCGACGCGGCACAGCGGGGCGTCGCCGTTGCGGCGGGCCGCCTCGATGAGGTCGAGGACGAAGTCGAGCATCGTCGGGGGGACGGGGGCGAACAGGCCGACCGTCCAGGAGACGACGTCCTCGCGGGTGAAGGCCGTCTCGACGTCAGGGACGTACCACGCGGCCTCGAACAGCGGTCGCACCGCCGGGTCGGTGAGGATCTCCGTCAGCAGGTCCCGTTCCCGCACCGGTGCCTCGGGATCGAACGCGGCCCAGGCGTGCACGGCCGCGACCCGCAGGACGGGGTCGTCCGCCTGCAGCACCTCGGTCACCACCGCCCGTACCCGGTCCGCCGCCTCCGGGCCGGTGGCGCCGACGGCGGTCCCCAGTTCCAGCAGGACGGCCGGCCGCACCGTCGGGTCCGTCTCCGACCGCCAGCGGTCCAGCAGTGGGCCGACGTCCCCGGCGAGGGGCAGGGCCTCCCTGCGCACCTCGGGGTCCGGGTCCGCCAACAGCGCCAGGAACACCGGCCGCTGGAGCCGCCATGCCTCGTGCCACGCCTCGTCCACCTGGCCCGGCTCGGCTTCGGCCGCCAACCGGGCGAAGCTCACCAGAATCCCGACGAGTTCGCGCCGCGCGCCGCAGGCCGGATCACCGGCGAGGGCGGCGACGAACGGCAGCGCGGCGGTGCTGACGGAGGGCAGGCGTCCGGTGCCGAGCGCGAGGCAGTCGTACAGCGGGTAGCAGTCCTCCTCGGTCGCCGCCTCGCCCTTCAGCACGAGCCTCCGCAGGGCCGCGCGCGTGCCCGTCGTCGGACGTTGTTCGAGCACCGGCTCCAGCCGCTCCCACGGCACGTCGTCCAACGCCTCCACCGCGAAACCCGCCACCCGCGCCCCCATGACCCCGTGACCTCATGACCCTCGTGACCGGTGTTTCATCCGTGTCCCCGCGGTCATCCTGTCACCGAGCACGGCCGCTGCCGAACGACTTTTCGACCGACCGACCCATCGCGGCCGCAACCGTCCGCCGGGGCATTGTCCGACCCCCATGTCACACTGCGTCGCATGTCTCTCGCCGGTCTCACTCTCGACACTTGGCGCTCCTTCGCGCCGGCCATCGCGCGGCAGGTCGCCCAGGACGCCGCCGCCCAGGTGGGCGGCCGGGTGGTCCGCGTCGACACCGTCGAGCACCTCGGTGCTCCACTGCACCGTGTGCTGATCGAGCGGGACGGGCAGGAGTTCGCCCTGATACCGGGCGGCCGGGTCACGCTCGGCTTCGACGCCGCCGGCTGGCGGCCGACGCCCGAGCAGTCGGCGGACTACGCCCGGAGCGTGGCCGGGGGATACGGGTACGACAGCGACCTTCGGGAACACCTCGCGCAGGTGCTCAGTCCTCGCCGTGACGTGGTGCTGGACGCCGTGCTCATGGCGGTGGAGGGCGAGCATCTGACGGAGCCGCCCGCGGAGACACCGGCCGTCCTGGCGGCGCGCGGTCTGCGCATGCCTACCTCGGACGAGTGGGAGCACGCCTGCGGTGCGGGCGCCAGCACCCTGTTCCGCTGGGGCGACGACTGCCCCCTGGACCGCGTCCCCTACGACGACCCCACGGGCCCCCAGCACGAACCGAACGCCTTCGGCCTGCGCATCGCGTACGACACGTACACGACGGAGCTCACGAGCGACCCCTCGGTGGTGCGTGGCGGCGACGGCGGCGAGTCCGTGTGCGGCGGCTACGGCCGTCTGCTCGGCTGGCTGCCCCTGGCCACGTCGAACGTCAACCCGTCGATGGCGGAGTTCGTGTACGGGGAGGACGGCGAGGACCTCTACGAGGACTTCACCGTACGGCCGGTGCTCACGCTCTGAGAGACGCCCGCCGAGAGCGGCCCACCGCGGGGCCCGCTGCCCCTAGGGGCGTTCCGCCGCCCGCTCGGCGTTGCGCTTCTTGATGCGGGCGCCTTCCTTGCGGACCTCGGCCTGGGTGGCGCGCTCGCGCTGGAGCCACTCAGGGCTCTCGTCCTTCAGCGCCTCGATCTGCTCGGTGGTGAGGGCCTCGGTGACCCCGGCGCGGGCCAGTCCCGCGATGGAGACGCCCAGCTTGGCGGCGACGACCGGGCGGGGGTGCGGGCCGTTGCGGCGCAGCTCCTGCAGCCAGGCCGGCGGGTCGGCCTGGAGCGCGTTCAGTTCGGCGCGCGAGACGACGCCCTCCCGGAACTCGGCGGGGGTGGCTTCGAGGTACACACCCAGCTTCTTCGCCGCGGTCGCGGGCTTCATGGTCTGGGGTGCGGTCTGGTGCGACGTCATGGTGTCCAGGGTATCGAGCATGTGCGCCATCGCTGACCACGCCCGGAGAGCGGGGGCGGCGGTCCGGCCCGATAGCCTGGTCGTGTGACAGGTTCGGATGCATCGCCCTCGTTCCGGCTCGCGTACGTTCCGGGAGTGACGCCCACGAAGTGGGTGCGGATCTGGAACGAGCGGTTGCCCGACATTCCCCTCACCCTGGTCCAGGTGTCGGCCGCCGAGGCGCTGGGCGCGCTGCGGGGCGGCGAGGCGGACGCCGGGTTCGTCCGGCTGCCGGTGGACGGGGCCGACCTCAGCGCGATCCCCCTCTACACCGAGGCCACGGTGGTGGTGGTCCCGAAGGACCATGTCGTCGCGGCCGTCGACGAGGTGTCCACGGAGGATCTGGCGGACGAGGTGGTGCTGCACCCCCTCGACGACACCCTCGACTGGGAGCGCCCTCCGGGGCAGCCGGCGTTCGAGCGCCCCGCCACCACGGCGGACGCGATCGAGCTGGTGGCGGCCGGGATCGGGCTCCTCGTCGTCCCGCAGTCGCTGGCCCGCCTGCACCACCGCAAGGATCTGACGTACCGCCCGCTGACCGACGCCCCCGAGTCCCGGGTCGCCCTGTCCTGGCCGCAGGACGCGACCACGGACATGGTCGAGGACTTCATCGGCATCGTCCGGGGCCGTACGGTCAACAGCTCCCGGGGCCGCCCCAAGCCCTCGGAGGAGAAGCAGCAGCCGAAGCCGAAGCGCCAGCCCGCCGCCGGCACCCGCCGCCAGCCCAGCACCGGAAAGCCGACCGCCCGCAACCCCCGATCCGGCTCGGGCGGCACCAGAACGTCGAAGAGCGGCGGCAGGCCAGGAAAGCCCCGCCGCCGCTCGTAACCCATGGACCGCGGCCCCCGAGTTGGGCCGCAGGCCCCTGGATCGGGCCGCAGGCCCGGAAAGGGGTGCGGGGAACCGCGCGACCAGCTCCCACGCACCCGCGGCCGGACCTCAGACCCGGCGGCCGTCCCTCCTCACCGCTTCTTGATCCGAAGGAACGTCACCGAGTTCGCCGGAAACGTATAGCTGAACTCCCTCGCCACCCCACGGAACGTCGACGTCACCGGCGCGACCGGCGTAGCCGTCTCCGTGTTCACGGCGTCCGGCGCCGCCGCGAGCGTGGTCACCCGCGCCGTACCCCGCACCTTCGCACCCCCGAGGTCCACGGCCGTACGCGCGGCGACCGGCTGCGCGTTGACGACCTTGACGATCAGGTCACCGGTCCTGGCGTCCCGCGTCACCACCTGCCGGAACGGCTCCGCCGGCTTGTCGTCGGTGAAGCTGCCCCACTCCTGGCCGTCGAGCAGCAGGGTCACCTTGCGGCCCCGCACCTTGACCTCGATGTCGTACGCGCGGCCCGTCTCGATCGTCCCCGGCTTGGAGATCAACGACGACTTGCCGCCGTCGACGGCCTGCTCCACCGCGCTGGTCGTGTTGTTCCACCCGCCGAGGTTCCACCAGTAGTAGTTGCCGGTGTCCTTGACGCCGAAGGCGACGAGGAAGCCCTCCTTGCCGGACTTCTTCGTGGCCTTCACCTTCAGGTCGTAGTCGTGCCAGGACGGGTCACCGGCCGAGACCATCGTGTTCTCGGCGGCCACATCGGTCTGCACGTACTGCCCGTCCCGCACGGTCCAGCTGCCGCGACCGGTGTGGGTCCACTGCGAGGCGTCCCCGCTGAAGTCGTCGCTGAGGAGGGTCGCCCCGTCGGCGCCCGTGACCTTCACGTCGTCGTACGCGGCGGTCGTGGCCCACGTGGACAGGCCCACGGCTCCCGAGATGGGGCCGCTGACCGCGGGGGTCCCGGTGGCCGTCGAGGGGACGACCCGGTCCCCGACGTTGTTCATGAACAGCTTCTGCGTCTCGTAGTTGGCCGAACCCCAGGACGCGTGGTTGTTGAACCAGATCATGTCGGGGCTCCACTGCACATAGTCCTCGTTGGCGAGGAGCGGCGCGTAGGAGGCCAGCTTGACGACGTCGGCGTTGCGTTCCAGGCCGGTCATGAACGCGGCCTCGGCGAGGGCGTTCTTGAAGGCGTTGCCCCAGGAGGCGTACTCACCGAGGAAGACCTTCGGGCCCTTGCGGTCGTAGGAGTCGTAGCGGTCGTTGTTCTGGAGGAACCACTGGGGGCTGTTGTAGTAGTGCTCGTCGACCATGTCGACGTTCGCCTCGCGGTTCAGTTTCCACGCGGTGTCGAAGGTGCTGCCCGCGTCGTCGGGGCCGGAGTTCGACACGACCTTGATGTCGGGGTGCTTCGCCTCGATGGCGGCCCGGAACTTCTGGAAGCGGGCGAAGAACTCGTTCGGCAGGTTCTCCTCGTTGCCGACACCGAGGTGGGTGAGGTGGAAGGGTTTCGGGTGGCCCATCCGGGCCCGCACGCGGCCCCATTCGCTGGTGGCGGGCCCGTTGGCGAACTCGATCAGGTCGAGCGTGTCCTGGATGTGCCGCTGGAGCAGGGCCTCGTCGTCGGTGGCCTTGTTCTGGCCGCAGCCGGTGACGAGGGCGGGCACGACGGGCAGCGGCATCGCGCCGATGTCCTCGGCGAACTGGAAGTACTCGTAGTAGCCGAGGCCGTAGGACTGGTTGTAGCCCCAGAAGTTGGCGTTGGTGGCCCGTCGCTCGACCGGGCCGATCGTGTCCTTCCACTGGTATGCGCGGGTGCGCTCCCAGTTCGAGGCCTCGCTGTAGTCCTTCATGGAGCCGGTGTTGACGAGGCAGCCGCCGGGGAAGCGCAGGAAGCCCGGCTTCAGGGCGGCGATCTTCTGGGCGAGGTCCTTGCGCAGACCGTTCCGGCGGCCCTTGTAAGTGTCGCGAGGGAAGAGGGACACCTCGTCGAGGGCGGCGGCACCGGAGGTGGCGACGGCGAGGCGGCCGTCGGAACTGGTCCGGGTCGCCTTCAGGACGACGCGGTACTTGGCCCAGCCGCCGGCCGCGACGGCCACCCGACGGGCCTTCGCCAGCGTGCCGTCGGCGTCCTTCAGGGTGACGGTCAGGGTCGTACCGCTCTCGGGCCGCGCCCACACCGAGAAGTCGTACTTCTTGCCCTTCTCGACGCGTATGCCGGTGTTGTAGCCCGTGTTCGTGACGGCCGAACCTGCGCCCAGGGAGAGGTAGACGCGGTTGCGGTCGTTGAGCCGGCCGCTGTCGTTCAGGGCCTGGGCCGAGCCGTCGACCGTCCAGGAGGTGAGGGGGGTGTACGCGCGGTTGTCGGCGGTGGAGTACTCGAAGGACCGGTTCTGGACGAGTTCGGCGTAGAGGCCGCCGTCGGCGGCCCGGTTGATGTCCTCGAAGAAGACGCCGTACATCGTGTCGTCGATCCTGGCGCCCTTGGCGGTGGGGTCGACGGTGATCGTGTAGTCGGTGACGTCCTCGGCGTGGGCGGGGGCCGGGACCGAGGCCGCCGCCACCAGGAAGGCGGTGGCGGTGAGGCCGAGTCTCCAACGGGTGCGGGTGCTGCGTGACATGGATACTCCGCGGCTCGTGGTGGGGGTCGAGAGTTGTTCGAAATATCAGGCAATGATCAGCACATCGAACGGCAAGATAGGGAGGAGGCCGGGAGGCGTCAATGGGGCGTGCGGCCACCCATGTGACTCAAGGGAGGCCCGGTATGGGCGAGTTCCGGTCAGTGCCCGATGTGCTGGGTTATCTGTCCGGGAGCTGGCAGGTCACCCGCGTGGTGCGGGATCTCGTGAGCGGTGCGACGGGCGAGTTCTCCGGTACGACGGTTTTCGGCCCGCTGGACGGGGGCGGCCTGTTCCACCGGGAGGCCGGGATCTTCGTCTGGCAGGGCGCCCCCCGCCCCGCGGAACGCACCCTGCGCTTCCTGCCGGGCCCCACCCCCGCCACGGCGGACGTCCGCTTCGCCGACGGCCGCCCCTTCCACGACCTGGACCTGACCTCGGGCCACTGGCGGACGGACCACCCGTGCGCCGCCGACCTCTACCGGGGCGAGTTCGAGGTGTACGACGACGACCACTGGCGGACGACATGGCGCGTCGGCGGCCCCACGAAGGAGCAGCTCCTGGTCACCGACTACGCACGGGCCGGACACCCCGGGGAGCCGGCGCGGCCCGCGCGCCGGTCGACCTAGGGCCCTTCTGATGGATCTCCGCGGCGTCACGGCCCCCGGCACGCACTCTCGCCGCACCGCGCGAAAGCCCACGTAGCGCCGCTACGAGGACTTCCACGCGGCACGGCGAGAGCACGCACCGGACGCCGCTCCTTCTCCCACGGAGATCCGTCAGAAGGGCCCTAGGCGGCGCCCAGCCGCAGGTTCCAGCGGCCCGGCTGGCCCGCGACGGTGAGCGTCGACAGGGGGCGGACGTCCATGTGCCAGTACGTCGGCGGCGGCGCCTTGAGCGCGTAGACGAGGGCGGCGCGGAGCACGGAGGGCTCGGCCACGGCGACGATCCGGCCGCCGTCGTCCTTCGGCCGGGTGTCGAGCCAGCTCCCTATCCGGGCGATGAAGGACAGAAGGGACTCACCGCCGTGCGGGGTGCAGCGCGGGTCGGCGAGCCAGGCGTCCACCGCCGAGGGTTCCCGGGCCATGGCCTCGCCGAGGGTGAAGCCGCGCCAGCGGCCCATGTCGCAGTCGCGCAGCGCGGGCTGCGCCAGCGGCGCGTACCCGAGGGCGTCGCCGGTGGCCCGACTGCGGGGCGTCGGCGAGCAGTAGCGCAGCTCGGCCGCCGCCAACGGCACCAGTTCGTGGGCGGCGCGCTGCACCTCGTCCCAGCCGGCCTGGTCCAGCGGCCGGTCGTCCTCGAAACGCTCAGCGAGCAGCGAGGAGCAGCGCGCCGCGGCGACGAACGTGACCCGAAGATGCATGCGGAGATCGTGGTGGCCGGAACTGAGCAGGTCAAGAGGCGTTACCCATAGGTTACGAGACACCGTCGGACCCTCACGGGACACGGCCCGCGCCCTTCGCCGGAAGCCACCCGCGCCCTCGCCGGAAGCCACCCGCGCGCTCCCCGGAGGCCGCCCCCCGGCTCACTCGGACACGAGGGCCATCCACCGGTCCGGTTGCACGAGGGGGCGGAAGCCGAGCTGCTCGTAGACCGTGTGCGCGTCCTGGGTGGCGAGCAGGACGCGGCGCAGCCCGAGCGGTTCCAGGTGGGTGCGGACGACGCCCACCAGCGCCTTGCCGATCCCCTTGCCGCGCAGGGCCGGATCCACGTACACGTCGCAGAGCCAGGCGAACGTCGCCCCGTCGGTCACCACCCGCGCGTACGCCACCTGCTCGCCCGAAGTGGTCTCGTACACACCGAAGTTGAGCGACCCGGCGATGGCGCGTTCCTGCTTCTCGCGGGGCCGGCCGAGGGCCCAGTACGCGTCGGAGGACAGCCAGCGGTGGACGCGTCCGACGTCGAGTCGGGTCGGGTCGGTGGAGATCTCGTAGCCCTGGGGCAAGGGGAATGCGTCGTTCACGGCTGGACGTTCGCAGGTCAGAGCCCCGCTGTCGAACCGTTTACCGCCGCCCGCAGCCGCCGGACACCCTCGACGATCTCCCCCGTCCCACTGACCCCGGCGAAGCTCAACCGCAGGTGCGCGGCCGGGGGTTCGGCACTGAAGTAGGGGCGGCCGGGGGTGACGGCGACCCCCGCGCGGAGGGCCGCGGCGACCAGTGCGGCCTCTCCCCCGGAACCGAGGGCCCGGTCGGTGCCCCCGGTGCCGTCGGGAAGGCGGAGCCACAGGTGGTAGCCGCCGGAGGGGATGTGAGGCAGGGCGAGTTCGGGAAGGTGCAGCCGCAGCGCGGAGGTCATCGCGTCCCGACGGTTCTTCAACTCCCTGGACACCGCCCGCAGATGACGGGGCCAGGCAGGCGAGCCGACGAGTTCGAGGGCGGCCTCCTGGAGCGGGCGCGGCACGAAGAAGGTGTCGACGACCTGGATGGCGCGCAGCCGTTCCAGGACCGGTCCGCGGGCGGCCAGCGCGCCCACCCGGAAGCTGGGCGAGGTCGCCTTGGTCAACGAGGACACGTGTACGACGACGCCGTCCGGGTCGTCGGAGACCAGCGGCGGCGGCAGCGGCCCCGCGTCCTCGTGCACGAGCCGGCGCACGAAGTCGTCCTCGATCACGAAGGCCCCCGCCTCGCGTGCGATCCGCAGCACCTCGCCCCGCCGCTCGGCGGACAGGGCGGCCCCGGTGGGGTTCTGGAAGAGGGGCTGGCAGACGAAGACCCGGGCGCCGGACGCCTTGAACGCGTCGGCGAGGAGGGCCGGCCGCACCCCGTCCGGGTCCACCGGCACCGGGACCGGCCGCAGACCGGCGGCCCGGGCGATGGCCAGCATGCCGGGGTACGTGGGCGACTCGACCAGCACCGGCGCGCCGGGCGACGCCAGCGCCCGCAGGGCCGTGGTGAGCGCGGACTGGCCGCCCGCCGCCACGATCACCTCGGCCGCCGTGATCGCCCCGCCGATGCTCCGCGCGAACCACTCGCGCAGCTCCAGGACGCCCTCGACCGGGGGCCGCGCCCAGACGCCGGGACGGCGCCCGGCCCGCGACAGGGCGGCACCCATGGCCTGTTCCGGTTGCAGCGCCGGGTGCAGATAGCCGCCGTTGAACTCGATCACGCCGGGCGGCGGGGAGGCAAGGGAGACCAGGACGCCCGAGGCGTCCACCGTGCGCGGGGTCGGCTCGGCGGTGCCGTCCGCGCTCAGCGCGACCTCCTGCCAGGAGGTGTCCCCCACGGCCGCCGCCCCGTTCTCGCGCGGCCGCGCCCGGAACGCGCCCGCACCGGGCCGCGTCACCACCAGGCCCTCCGCGGCCAGTTGGGCCAGGGCCCGCGAAACGGTCACCGGGCTCACCCGGAAGCGGTCCACGAGTGCTCGACTCGACGGCAGCTTTCCACCAGGTGAGTAGCGGTCGAGCTCCTTTCTGAGCTGTTCCGCCAGTTCCGCGACACTGCTACGCTCTTGCATGAGAGCACAGAGTAGCGCTATCAACCAGCGAACAGTAGCGGTCGGCACCGGTCAGGCCGAGGTGGGCCGTTCCGGGAGCCGCGGCGGCATCCTTCAGGCGGCCCTCGGTGTGGTCGCCTTCTCCCTCACGTTCCCGGCGACCGCCTGGGGTCTGGAGGGCTTCGGCCCCTGGTCCCTCGTCTCCGTGCGCTGTGTCCTCGCGGCCGTCGTCGCGGGCGGCTGTCTGCTGGCCCTGCGCGTGCCGCCGCCCGGCCGCCGGCACTGGGCGGGGCTGGCCGTGGTCGCCGCGGGAGTGGTCGTCGGCTTCCCGCTCCTCACCACGCTCGCCCTGGAGACCTCGACCACCGCGCACGCCGCCGTGGTCGTCGGGCTGCTCCCGCTGACCACCGCCCTGTTCTCGGCGCTGCGCATGGGCTCGCGGCCCTCGCGCACGTTCTGGTGCGCGGCGCTCGCCGGGGCCGCCGCCGTCCTCGCGTTCACGGTGGCGCAGAGCGGCGGCGCCCTCGGCACCGCCGACCTCTACCTCTTCGCGGCGCTCCTGGTGTGCGCGGCCGGCTACACCGAGGGCGGCAGGCTGGCCCGGGTGATGCCCGGCTGGCAGGTCATCGGCTGGGCGCTGGTGTGCTGCCTGCCGTTCAGCGTGCCGGGGGCGCTGCTGGCCCTGTCGTACGAGCCGGTCCAGCTGACCGCGCACAGTGTGACGGGGCTGCTGTGGGTGGCCGCCGGGTCCCAGTTCCTCGGCCTGATCGTCTGGTACCGGGGCATGGCGGCCATCGGCATACCCAGGGCCAGCCAGTTGCAGCTGGCCCAACCCCTGCTCACACTGGTGTGGTCGGTGCTGCTGCTGGGCGAGCACCTGACAGTGGCCGCCCCCCTGACGGCCGCGGCGGTGCTCGTGTGCATCGCCGTCACCCAACGGGCGCGGGGCTGAGCGGAGTCCGGGCAGGATCCGATCGGACCGGCCCACCGTAGACTCAGGCCACGGACCGATGCTCCCGCGCCTGGTGAGGAGGCCCCGAAGATGCGTGCAACCGTGGGCGACCAGCTTGTCCAGCACGGCAGGGTGGTCGGACAACACGACAAGGTCGGCGAGATCGTCGAAGTCATGGGCCAGGAGGGCAATCCCCCGTACCGCGTCCGGTTCGAGGACGGGCACGAGGGTGTGTGCTCGCCCGGCCCGGACACGGAGATCCGGCACAGGGAAGCGCGGCAGTAGACCGGGAGAGCGGACCGGCGGTGGCTCAGCGCGGTGGCTCCGCCGGCTGCTGGTAGTGGTCGGCGACCACCCGCGCCATCGCCCCGATCTTGTCGACGGTCACCTCCTTGGCCGAGAAGAACACATGCCCGCGCACCTCTGGGACGTCACGGGCCAGTGACAGGTGCCGGGACAGCTCGGCCGGGTCCTGCCAGGCGGCGGGCTGCGCCGGGTCGCCGGCCTTGTAGAGGGCCTCGCCGATGTAGAGGCGCGTTCCGGTGCCGCGCGCGGTCTCGGCCCACCAGAGCAGCAGTTTGGCGTAGTCGGCGGCGGCGAAGCCGATGTTCCAGTACAGCTGCGGGACGAGGTAGTCGATCCAGTTCTTCCGGACCCACTTGCGGGTGTCGGCGTACAGGTCGTCGTACGTCTGCACACCGGCCCGGGTGTCCGAGCCGCGCGCGTCGGTGGCGGCGTTGCGCCACACCCCGAAGGGGCTGATGCCGAACTGGGTGCCGGGCCGGACCGCCTTGATCTGCGCCGCCATCTCCTTCACCAGCTTGTCGATGTTGTCGCGCCGCCAGTCGGCCCGGTTGGGGAAGCTCCCGCCGTGGGTGTCGTACGCCGCGTCGTCGTCGAAGACCTGACCGGCAACCGGGTACGGGTAGAAGTAGTCGTCGAAGTGCACCGCGTCGATCGGGTACTTCCGTACGGCGTCGAGCATGGCCTTCTGGACGAAGGCGCGCACGGCGGGGATGCCCGGGTTGTAGTAGAGCTTGCCGCCGTAGGGGACGACCCAGCCGGGGTTCTCCCGGGCCGGGTGGCCGGCGACCAGACGGCTCGGGTCGGTGTGGTTGGCGACCCGGTACGGGTTGAACCAGGCGTGCAGCTCCAGCCCCCGGGCGTGGGCCTCCTCGACCGCCGTGCCCAGCGGGTCCCAGCCGGGGTCCTTGCCCTGGGTGCCGGTGAGGTACTGCGACCAGGGCTCGTACCGGGAGGGCCAGAGCGCGTCGGCCGTGGGGCGGACCTGGAAGATCACCGTGTTGAGGCGGCGCTCCACGGCGGTGTCGAGGTGGGCGAGCAGCTCGGCGCGCTGCTCGTCGGCGGTGAGGCCCGCCTTGGAGGGCCAGTCCCGGTTGACGACGGTGGCGAGCCACATGCCGCGCAGCTCGCCGGAGGCCCGCCTGCGGCGGTCGGGACCCTGACCGGCGATGGCGGTGCCTGCCGCGACGCCGCCCGCCGCCACGAGTGTGGTCACCGCGGTCGCCCAGAACGCCCTTCGTGACATCCGTGGCTTCCGATGCATCCTCGTACCTCCGCGTACCGCTTCGTGCCCGCCTCGTCGCGGACCGTTCGTGGAGCCAGCCTTCCATGTGGTACCCGCGATACTGATCGGTAGCGGCCGGAGGTAACGTGCAGGTTTGGCGCAGGCCCGTACCCGGGGTATCCGCCAGCCACGTAGACCAGTGAAAGGGACGATGTGACGGACTTCCCAACGGGAGATCTCGCGCGAGTCGGAGTCGTGGGCTGCGGCCAGATGGGAGCGGGCATCGCCGAGGTGTGCGCCCGCGCCGGTCTGAACGTCAAGGTCGCCGAAACCACCGGCGAAGCCCTGGAGATCGGCCGTACCCGGCTGTTCAACTCCCTGTCCAAGGCGGCCGAGCGCGGCAAGATCAGCGAGGAGGAGCGGGACGCCACCCAGGCGCGTCTGAGCTTCACCACCGACCTCGGGGAGTTCGCCGACCGCGATCTCGTCATCGAGGCGGTCGTGGAGAACGAGCAGGTGAAGACCGAGATCTTCCAGGTGCTCGACCAGGTGCTGACCCGCCCCGACGCCATCCTCGCCTCGAACACCTCCTCGATCCCCCTGGTGAAGCTGGCGGTCGCCACCTCGCGTCCGGACCAGGTCATCGGCATCCACTTCTTCAACCCGGCCCCGGTGCAGAAGCTCGTCGAGCTGATCCCGGCCCTCACCACCTCCGAGGGCACGCTCAGCCGGGCGCAGCTGTTCGCCGAGAAGGTCCTGGGCAAGCACGCGGTCCGCGCGCAGGACCGCTCGGGTTTCGTGGTCAACGCGCTGCTCGTGCCGTATCTGCTCTCCGCCATCCGCATGTTCGAGTCGGGCATCGCCGGCCGCGAGGACATCGACAACGGCATGGAGCTGGGCTGCGCCCACCCGATGGGCCCGCTGAAGCTGTCCGACCTGATCGGCCTGGACACGATCGTCTCGATCGCCAACTCGATGTACGAGGAGTACAAGGAGCCGCTGTACGCCGCTCCCCCGTTGCTCCAGCGCATGGTCGACGCGGGCCGCCTCGGCCGGAAGACCGGCTCGGGCTTCTACACGTACGGCTGACCCGCACGACACGAGAGAGACCCGCTTCCCGACGTTCCCGGGAGCGGGTCTTTCCGTCGTCCGGGAGTCGGCTTACGAGGAGATCGTCGCGTCGGCTGCCAGCCGCGTTCGGGCCGCGGCGCGCACCTCGGGCGTCTCCATCGGGTCGTCGCGCAGTACCGCGATCCGTTCCAGGGCCTCAGGGCCGTCGGGCGCCGAGGTGATCGCCGCCAACCGCGCCTTCTCCTCGCAGTCCCAGAGCGACTCGGTGTACACGTGGTCCAGCCCGTCCCGGTCGATGGCTGCGAGCGCCTCCAGGTACGCCGTCCGCTCGTACGAGTGCGGGGTGCGCAGCCAGAAGCGCCGCAGGTGGGGCACCGCGTCAGCCGCGTCGGGCCCGAACCGGGCCAGGCGGCGGGCTGTCCGGTCGGGACCGCACCAGGTCCGCGCGGCCCATAGCCGGGCGAGTTCCTCCACGAGTCCCGGCAGTGCCTCGGGGCCGGGATGCTCGGCCAGGACGTCCGCTCCCAGCTCAGCCAGCCAGGGGCGCTCGTCCCGCGCCCAGCCGTGCGCGGCCGGTACGGCGGCGGCTCCGAGGCGCTCGACGGCCCGCCGGAGCGGGGGCAGGGGCCGACGGTCGTCCGCCGTGCCCAACGAGGGGACCAACGGGATCAGTTCCTCAGCGGGCGCTCGGCTGTTCAGCACACGCAACGCGTCGAACTTCGTCATGTCTTCCGCGGAGTTGTCGGCGAGGAGGGTGAGAAGCTCCTCCGTCCGGAGCCCGGCCAGCGAGGGACGCGGAACGGACGGGCGGCTCCGTACCTCGATGCCGAACCGCGTCCACGGCTCGGAGCACCAAGGCAGCTCCGCTTCTCCGCCGATGCGCGCGCGTGCGACGTCACCAAGGTCGTCCCACCACTCGGCCGGCCAGCCGGCCGACACCGACTCCAGTACGGGGACCCAGTGCTCGCCTTCCCGGACGTACGCGCGAAGCCCGTCCCTGGCCTCGTCCGCTCCGGCGAGGGCCAGCAGCTCAAGGACATCGCAGGCCCGCAGGCAGGACTCCTCGTCCCCCGCCAGCTGGTCCACGACCGGTGTCGGGGACAGTTCCAAGTCCTGGACCAGCCGCGCCAGATACAGGGACCGGTCGTCGGTCCCGTCCCATCGCCAGTCACGGCGGATCCCGTCGTACACGAACGCGGCGGCTCTCCGGGGGTCCCGCAGCGCTCGCACCGCGCCCAGGCCACGCCCCCGTTGCAGCAGGCCCTCGACGGAATCGGGGGGCGAGTAGGTCATCACGTACGCATCGCTCATCACCCGGAACCCTGCCCGACGTCGACACCGACCCGCGAGGCAATATCAGTCTCGTGACCTTGATGGACGTACTCGTCGATTTCTCCCGCACCGGCCGGATCGGGCCCCTGCACTGCGGAATGTCCCTGGCCGAGGCCGAGGATCTCCTCGGCCCGGGGCGCCCGCACCCCGCCCACATCATGAAGGGGCCCGACATCGACGGTTACCCCTACTCCTGGGGCGGGCTGCGGCTGAAGGTCACCCGGCGGGCCGTCAGCGGCATCTACCTCGACCTCTGGCCCGGTTCGCCCGCCAGACTCCCGCCACTCGTCCTGCCCGACTCCGAGTCCTACGAGACCACCGTCCTCCGCGAGGAGCTGATCACCGCCCTCGACGGCGCAGGCTGCCGGCATGTGGTCAACAGCAATCTCACCTTCGGCCGGCAATCCAGCATCATCACCCAGCCCGCTGACGTCTGCGCGGTCTTCAGCCTGCCCGCACGCGACCACCACGTGCCGCACCGGGACCGGCACTACCTCTCCGTACTGCACAAGCACACGGCTTGACGTCGCTGAGGTCCGCGTCGCGTCTCCTCTGGCCGAGCACCCCGCCACGACTACGGAACGTGAGAAGCGGTCCCTCGTACGGGCCCGGCGCCGGAAAGGGTGCCGGGCCCGTCGTATTCACACACCGTGTGCGCGGCGGACACGCATATGCCGCTCGCACACGCTCCCCATGCGCCCACCAGGCGAGTTGACTTGCCGTGCGCATGCAAGGGATGTGACGACTACCGAGACGACTACAGAAAGGAGCGGACTCGTGGCCATCGACCCCGAGCATCCCGTGGTCCACGGTGAACTCGCAGAGTTACGCCGCCGCCTGGACGTGGCGCACGCACGCGTCGAGGGAGGGCTCACCCTGCTGAGTCACCGTGCCGAACAGACCGCCAAGGAGCTGGACGACCTGAGCACACGGGTCGTCACCCTGGAGCACTCCCGCTGGCCGCTGCCCGCGGTCGCGGCGCTCGCTGCCGTGGGAGCACTGGTGGTGGCCATCTGGCAGGCCGTGGGCCGCTGAACGGCACGGGCGGGACGCCCGGAGGGATCAGCGCCCCGCGTCCTGTCCGAGCCTCAGATGGTGCAGGAGAAGCAGTGCGGCCGCCATGTTGGCGGCCGGGACCTCGCCGCGGGCGACCATGTCGGGCACGAGCTTGAGGGGAACCCATTCCCTGCGGTCCGACTCGAAGTCGTCCACGGGGTGACCGACATACGCGCCCTCGTCGGCCCAGTAGATGTGGTGCCGGGCGTCGGTGAGCCCGTTGGAGGGCTCGACGCTCATCAGGTGGTGCAGCGGTCCCGGCCGCCATCCGGTCTCCTCCTCCAGTTCCCGGGCGGCCGCGTCGGCGATGCCCTCGCCGTCCTCGACGACGCCGGCCGCCAGCTCCCACCCCCAGCTGTCGGTGATGAAGCGGTGCCGCCACAGCAGCAGCACCTCGTTGGCCTCGTTGACCACGGTGGCCACGGCGACGGGCCGCAGCCGTATCAGGAAGTGATCGAGGTGCCGCCCGTCCGGCAATGCGACATCTGCGAGATTGACGCTGAACCAGCGGTTCGAATACACAGTTTGTTCGCTCTGTTTCGTCCACTGCACGGTTCTGCCACCTTCCGCCGAGTAAGTGGCAATATCGCAGCAGGAGCGTGGTGACAGCAGGCGCACAGGCGGTGCACGGCCGGGCCGTGGACGCCGTGTCAGAGCGGTACGCGCAGTGCCCCGTCGATGAGTTCCGCGGCCTCCGTGGTCCCCGCGCAGCCGTTTCGCACGAGATGTTCGCGTACCGCCCGGAGTCTGTCGCGCAGGCGCATGGACTCCATTCCGCGCGCCCGCTCGGCCATTTCCACGGCGGTCTCGACCGCCTTGTCGGCGTTGCCCTGCCGTAGTTCGATCTGGCTGAGCATGGCGAGCCGGTGCACCCGGCCCCGGTCGTGCGCCGGGGTGTCGACGGCCGCCGCCGCGTGCTCCGCCGCGGCCGTCAGATCGCCGAGGCTGAGCAGCGCCTCCGCCACCTGGACATTGACCAGGCCGGGTTGGACATAGCCGGTCTCGTCGGGTTCATGGCCGCGCCGGATGCGCTCGGCGGCCTGTTCCGCCCGCCGGATGCAGGACAGCGCGCTCGTGCCGTCACCGAGGTGCGCGTAGGCCTTGGCCTGCATCGCGTAGAGGTCCGCGGCGAGGGCCGGGGTGATGTGCTTGCCGGCGGCGCGCAGCGCGGCCTCGGCGAAGGCGACGGCCTGCCGGTACTCCCGCATGAACAGCGACTGGTTGACGAGCAGCGCGATCACATACGCGCCGAGTCCCCGGTCCCCGCTGGCCTTGGCGAGCCGCAGCGCCTGGTGGAAGTAGCGCTGGGCGAGCCCGTGCGCGTCGGAGTCGTACGCGCAGATGCCGGCGATGGCGACCAGTCCGCCGGTGGCCCGGTGGAGTTGGCGTCCGGTGGCGTCGGTGTAGCTGCCGCGCAACAGGGGCGCCGCCTCGGCGTTGAGGAATCCGACGATACGGGCGCGGGTCGCGATGCCGCCCGCCTTGCGGTACAGCTGCTCGTAGTGCGATCGGGCGGCGCGCAGCATCTCGATGTCGGCCATGCTGACGCGGTGCCGTCCGCCGCGGGAGACGTCGACGTCCTCCGGCGGGTTCTCCCACTCCCACACCGGCATCACGGCGGGTGTTCCGGTGACGGCGGGGGCGCCGAGGACATGGGGGCGCTGCTGTTCGTCGGAGCGCCACAGGGCGGTGGCGCGCTCCACGAACCCGGAGAGTCCCGCGCCATGCGGGGAGGTCGCCTCACCCGGCACTCCGAGACCGATGTCGTCGAGGGTGACGGTCCGGCGCAGCCGCCCGGCGAGCACTTCGCAGATCAGGTCGGGCACCTGGCCACGCGGTCGCTGCCCCTTCAACCACCGGGCCACGGCGGTGTGTTCGTATCTCAGCGCCAGACCGCGTGCCCGCCCTGCCTGGTTGACGTGTGCGGCGAGTCCGGCGTGCGAGATACCGGCCTCGTCGAGGATCGCGTCGAGCAGGGTGTTGGGCTGCATGGAGGGCCCTCCGGTGGCTCGGTGCCGGCGTTTGGCAGCGTAGCGCCTCCGTCTTCACACGGGGTGTGAAGGGAATGCCCGAATTCGGGCTGTACGCGCGCTGTTGCGGAGAGTTTCGGGCCGCTTGACTGGAATGCCTCGTAAGAGGCCGACTGGGCCACCGGCTCCCCCTCGTACAGCGCGGTGGCCCCGTCGGGACGAACAGGCCGAGGGCGCTCGGCGGCTACGGCCCGGGGACGACGGGTGGGGTGTCGGCCGCGGGGCCGGGCGGTCCGATCGTGCAGGTCCCCGCGCCTCGGTAAGCGGCGGAGGCCCTCATGAGCCGGTCGTTGCGGATGATCAGTATCGCGACGTCGTCCTTGGGCCGTCCCCCGGTGTGGCGCAGGAGTTGGGTGAAGACGGCGCGCAGGACGGAGTGCGGCGAGATGGGGCGGCCCCGCACGGCCTCCGCCAGGGCCGCGGGCAGCGGGAAGAAGCGGCCGTCGCCGTCCCTGGCGTCCTCCACGCCGTCCGTGTGGAGGAAGAGGGCCTCTCCGGGGAGGAGCCGGCCGCACGGGGTGGCCGGCAGTTCCGCCGGCAGCGGGAACACCCCCAGCGGGGGCAGCGGGTCGGCACCGGCCATCAGTTCCGCCCGGTCGGCGCTCAGCAGATACGGCCAGGGGTGCCCGCAGTTGAGAGCGTGGACCTCGCCGTCGGGGGCGATCTCCAGCAGGAGTACGGTCACGAACTCCTCGGTGTCCTCGGCGCGGGCACGGTCCCGCAGATGCCGGGCGAGGGCGCGGTCGAGGCGGGCGAGGACGCCGGTGAGTTCGGCCTCGTCGTGGACGGCCTCGCGGAAGCTGCCGAGCACGGCGGCGACGGTGCCGATGGCGGAGAGGCCGTGGCCACGCACGTCGCCCATCACGACGCGCACGCCGTGTTCGGTGGCGATCACCTCGTAGAGGTCGCCGCCGACGGTCGCGCCCCGGTCGGCGGAGAGCTGTGCGGCGGCGGTGGCCAGTCCGTCGATCCGGGCGGGCAGGGGCCTCAGCAGTACGCTCTGCGCGGCACCGGCGACCCGGCGCGCCTGCCGCACCTCCTGCAGCATCGCCTGTCTGACCTGGAGTACGAGCCCGGCGCCGACCGCGAGGAACACGGCGCTGCTGGCGAGCCGGGCCCCGAGCCCGTTGTTCTGCGCCATCGGGCAGGCCCACTTGTAGGAGACGGCCGTCGCGCCCCACACCGCCGGCAACCCCAGCGCGAGGGCCCGTCGGACAGACCGCCCGTCGGACGGGCGGCGCCTTCGGACCCATGCCCGTGGAGGTGCCCCAGTCCTGATTCGAATCATGCCGTTGGCCCCCCATCAGGCCCTGACAGCGGTACGGCCCAGAGAGGCCGGTCCGATTCTGTCGACCGAATGCCCCGTTCGGGCCAGATCGCCCCAAGTTCTCACTCGAATGAGTGAGAAGAAGAGAGGGGGATGAGGCCCCGATCAGGGGCGAAGCCCCTGAAAGGGGCGCGGGGAACTGCGCGACCAGCCACGGACAACCCGCAGCCGCCGAACACCCGCAGCTCCCCGCCCCTTCGGCGCTCTCAGCACCCTCGGCACCCACGGCGCCCCCGGCGTCCTAGCTCCGCAGAACCGCCCCCGTACGCTCACCCGCGAGGGCCACCGCCGCGTCGCGCGCCGCGGACGCCTCGTCCACGGTCAGCGTCCGGTCCTCGGCCCGGAAGCGGAGCGCGTACGCCAGCGACTTCCGCCCCTCACCGAGCTGCTCCGCGTTCTCGTAGACGTCGAACAGCCGGATGCCCTCCAGCAGTTCACCGGCGCCCTCGCGCAGCGCGGCCTCGACCTCGGTGTGCGGCACGAACTCGTCGACGACCAGCGCGACGTCCTGCGTGGCGACCGGGAACGAGGAGATGCTCGGCGCCTGCGGGGTGTCGTCCCCGACCCGCTCCAGCACATCCAGGTCCAGCTCGGCGGCGCAGGTACGCGCGGGCAGCCCGAGGGCCTTCACGACACGCGGGTGCAGTTCACCGGCGTGGCCCACGACGCGCTCGGCGCCGTCGACGACGACCACGAACTCGGCGCAGCGGCCCGGGTGCCAGGGCCCGTACTGGCCCTTGCGGACGATCAGCTCCGCGCCGGCCTCACGGGCGACGGCACGCCCGGCCTCGACCGCGTCGGCCCAGTCCGCCGGACGGCCCTTGCCCCACCAGCCGGCCTGCTCGCGGGCCCCGGCGAGGACGACGGCGACATGGCGCGGCTGCTCGGGCAGCGCGGCGTCCAGCGTCGCGATCTCCTCGTCGGTGGGCCGACGGTCGACCGGCAGCGCGACGGCGACGCCCTGCTCGGCGCGCGGCTGGAAGACCAGCCCCGTCTCGAAGAGGGCGAGGTCGTGCGAGCCGCGGCCGTCGTTGCGCCGCAGCGCGCCGAGCAGGCCCGGCAGCAGCGTCGTACGGAGCGCGGGCTCCTCGTCGCTCAGCGGGTTGGTGAGCCGGACGACACGGCGGGCCGGGTCGTCGGCGTCCAGCCCGAGCTGGTCGAAGACCTGCTCGCTGATGAACGGGTAGTTCGGCGCCTCGACGTACCCGGCGCCGGCGAGCGCCCGGCCGACCCGGCGGTGCAGCCGCTGCCGGTGGGTGAGGCCGCGGCCCGACGGGGGCTTGGGCAGCGTGGAGGGCAGGTTCTCGTAACCCTCCAGGCGGATGACCTCCTCCGCCAGGTCGTTGATGTCGGTGAGGTCGGGCCGCCACGACGGCACGGTCACGATCAGCTCGTCCTGCCCGTAGACGTCGCAGCCGACCTCCTGGAGGCGGCGTACGACGGTCTCGCGGCCGTAGACGACACCCGCGACCTTGTCGGGGTGGTCCGCCGGGACCGCGATGGTGTGCGGCGCGGACGGGGCGATGACCTCGGTGACGCCCGCGTCGGCGGTGCCGCCCGCGAGGAGCACCAGCAGGTCGACGGTGCGCTGGGCGGCGGCGGACGCGGCCAGCGGGTCGACGCCTCGCTCGAAGCGGCGGGACGCCTCCGACGACAGCTTGTGCCGGCGGGCGGTGCGCGCGATGGAGACCTGGTCGAAGTGGGCGGCCTCGATGACGACCTCGGTGGACGCGTTCTCCAGATCGTCGTGGTCGGCGATCTCGGTGTCGGCGCCGCCCATGACGCCCGCCAGGCCGATGGGGCCGCGGTCGTCGGTGATGACGAGGTCCTCGGCGTGCAGCTTCCGGGTGACGCCGTCGAGAGTCACGATCTTCTCGCCCTCGGCGGCCCGGCGGACGCCGATGGTGCCCTGGACCAGGTTGCGGTCGTAGGCGTGCAGCGGCTGGCCCAGTTCCATCATCACGTAGTTGGTGATGTCGACGGCGAGGGAGATCGGGCGCATGCCGACCTTCTGGAGCCGGCGCTTGAGCCAGATCGGGGAGCGCGCCTCGGGGTCGAGACCGGTGACGGTGCGGGCCGTGAAGCGGTCACAGCCGAGCGGGTCGGAGACCTGGACGGGGTGGCCGAAGGCGTTCGGGCCGGGGACGTCGAGGAGCGCCGGGTCGCGCAGCGGCAGACCGTAGGCGATGGCGGTCTCGCGGGCGACGCCGCGGATCGACAGGCAGTCGCCGCGGTTGGCGGTGACGGCGATGTCGAGGACCTCGTCGACCAGCTCCAGCAGCTCGATCGCGTCCTTGCCGACCTCGGTCTCCGGCGGCAGCACGATGATGCCCTTGGTGCCGTCGTCGCCCATGCCCAGCTCGTCGCTGGAGCAGATCATGCCGTGGGAGTTGCGGCCGTAGGTCTTGCGCGCGGAGATGGCGAAGCCGCCGGGCAGCTCGGCGCCCGGGAGGACCACGACGACCTTGTCGCCGACGGCGAAGTTGCGGGCGCCGCAGACGATCTCCTGGGGCTCGCCGGTGCCGTTGGCGGTGCCGACGTCGACGGTGCAGAAGCGGATCGGCTTCTTGAAGCCCTCCAGCTCCTCGATGGTCAGCACCTGGCCCACGACGAGGGGGCCCTTGAGGTCGGCTCCGAGCTGCTCGACGGTCTCGACCTCGAGGCCGGCCGACACGAGCTTGGCCTGTACGTCACGGCCGGTTTCGGTCGCCGGCAGGTCGACGTACTCCCGCAGCCAGGAAAGCGGGACCCGCATCAGATCTCCATCCCGAACGGCCGGGTGAACCGGACGTCACCCTCGACCATGTCTCGCATGTCTTCGACGTTGTGGCGGAACATCAGCATCCGCTCGATGCCGAACCCGAAGGCGAAGCCGCTGTACTTCTCCGGGTCGACACCACAGGCGGTGAGCACCTTGGGGTTGACCATGCCGCAGCCGCCGAGCTCGATCCAGCCCTCGCTGGAGCAGGTGCGGCAGGGCCGGTCGGGGTTGCCGACGGACTCGCCGCGGCAGACGTAGCAGACCATGTCCATCTCGGCGGACGGCTCGGTGAACGGGAAGAAGTTCGGCCGCAGCCGGGTCTTCATGCCCTCGCCGAACAGCGACTGGACCATGTGGTCCATGGTGCCCTTGAGGTCGGCCATGGTGAGGCCCTCGTCGACGGCCAGCAGCTCGACCTGACGGAAGACCGGGGTGTGCGTGGCGTCCAGCTCGTCGGTGCGGTAAACGACACCGGGGCAGATCACGTACACCGGCAGCTCACGGTCGAGCAGCGAGCGGATCTGCACGGGCGAGGTGTGGGTGCGCAGCACGACGCCGGACTCGGTGCCGCCGTCCGGCCCCTTGACGAAGAAGGTGTCGGCCTCGCCGCGGGCCGGGTGGTCCGGGCCGATGTTGAGGGCGTCGAAGTTGAACCACTCGGCCTCGACCTGCGGGCCCTCGGCGACCTCGTAGCCCATGGCCACGAAGACGTCCTCGATGCGCTCCGACAGGGTGGTGAGGGGGTGGCGGGCGCCGGCCGGTACGCGGTCGTAGGGCAGCGTGACGTCCACGGCCTCCTCGACGAGGACGCGCGCGTCGCGCTCGGCCTCCAGTTCGGCCTGGCGGGCAGCGAGGCCCTTGTTCACCGCGCCCCGCGCCTGGCCGACCAGTTTGCCGGCGGCGGCCTTGGCCTGCGGGGGCAGTGCGCCGATCTCGCGGTTGGCGAGGGCCAGCGGGGAGGTGCCGCCGGTGTGGGCGACCTTGGCCTCCTGGAGCGCGTCGAGGGAGTCCGCGGCGGCGAAGGCGGCGAGCGCCTCGTCCCGCATGCGCTCGATCTCTTCCGGTTTCAAGGCCTCGACCTCTACAGGGTCGTACGACTTATTCGGTGCCGACATCTCTTCCCGTGCTTCCGATTGGCTGGCTGAAGGTCCCCGTGACCGGCGCTCAGGGCCGTGTGCAGGACACAAAGGTGCCAAAGGCCGAGTCTAACGGGGTGGAGGTGTACGGATGCGCCCGCAGGCTGCTCAGGCCAGGTAGGCCGGAGCGCTCACGGGCAACGTAAATCGGAACTCGGCGCCGCCGCTCGGGGCGCGTCCGACGGTGATGGTGCCGCCGTGGGCTTCGACGATGCCCTTGACGATGTACAGACCGAGGCCGGTGCCACCGCGCTTGCTGCCCCGCCAGAAGCGGGTGAAGACGCGGTTCATGGACTCCTCCGGGATACCGGTGCCCTCGTCGCTCACCGTGACCGACGTACCGGTGTCCTCCCCTTCGCGGGGGGACGCCGTGGGCGTGACGTCAATCGTGACGGTTCCCTCGCCGTGCCGCACGGCATTTTCCAGCAGGTTGCTGAGCACCTGGTCGATCTTGTCGGGGTCGGCCCACAGGTCGGGCAGGGGCTGCTCGATCCTGAGCAGGAACCGGTCGGCGGGCTGTCCCGCCGCGACGTACGCCTGGATGTGCCGGCCGACGGCCGCGCCTATGTCGACGGGCTGCCTGCGCACCTCCAGCCGCCCGGAGTCGATGCGGGAGATGTCGAGCAGTTCGGCGATCAGCCGGGTGACGCGGTTGGCGTCGGCGTCGACGGTCTCCAGCATCAGCTTCTTCTGGTCGTCGGTGAACCGCTCCCATTTGGCGAGCAGGGTCGCCGTGAACCCCTTGACCGAGGTGAGCGGCGAGCGCAGTTCGTGGGCGACCGTGGCGATCAGTTCGGCGTGGCTGCGCTCGGTGCGGCGCCGGGCCTCGGTGTCGCGGAGGGAGACGACGACACGGCGGACGGGTCCGGTGGGTTCGGTGCGGATGTAGCGGGCGGACACGAGGACCTCGCGGGCGCCGGGCAGCAGCAGGTTCCGTTCGGGCTGGCCGACGCGGATGGCGAGGCCCCCGTAGGGGTCGGTCAGCTGCCACCAGCGGCGGCCTTCGAGGTCCTCCAGGGGCAGCGCCCGCTCCAGGGGCAGTCCGAGGGCGTCGGCGGCGGGGACGGCGGTGATCCGGGCGGCGGCGGCGTTGAAGCAGATCACGCGGCCCTGTTCGTCGGCGACGACGAGCCCGTCGGGGAGGTCGTCGGGGTCGATGCCGAGTCCGGCGATCTCGGCGTGCGGCGCCGTGGGTGTGGCGCGCACATCGCGTCCCCCCAGTGTGCTGCTCGTGCCGACCCTCATCCCCGTACCCCACCTCTTCCGTTGTGCAGTGGGCCCCCGAGCCCGTCACCCTACTAGCTGGGAGTGACGGTGCGGCACCCTCCGAAGGCGCGCTGTGCACGGGCGGACGCGTAGAGACATACGGCGGCGGCGGTCGCGAGGTTCAGGCTTTCCGCCTTTCCGTGGATGGGGACCCGTACGACGGCGTCGGCGAGCGCCCGGGTCTCCTCGGGGAGCCCCCATGCCTCGTTGCCGAACACCCAGGCCGTTGGCCCGCCCATGGTGCCCTTGTCCAGTTCGTCGTCGAGGTCGTCCTGCCCGGCGCCGTCCGCGGCGAGGATGCGTACGCCGGCGTCCTTGAGCCCCGCGACAGCCTGCTCGACGGGCACGCCGACGGCGACGGGCAGGTGGAACAGCGACCCTACGGAGGCCCGGACGGCCTTGGGGTTGTAGAGGTCGACGGACGCGTCGGTGAGGACGACGGCCTCGGCGCCGGCGGCGTCGGCGCACCGCAGGACGGTGCCGGCGTTGCCGGGGTCGCGGACGTGGGCGAGGACGGCGACGAGCTTGGGGCGGGCGGCGAGGATCTCCTCGAACGGGGTGTCGAGGAAGCGGCAGATCCCGACGAGGCCCTGCGGGGTGACGGTCGTGGAGATGTCGGCGATGACGGTCTCGTCGGCGAGGTGCACGCGGGCGCCCGCGGCGCGGGCCTCGCCGACGATGTCGGCGTAGCGCTCCGCGGCGTCGACCGTGGCGAACAGCTCGACGAGGGTGGGCGTGCCGTCGGCCGGCGCGCGGTGCGCCGCCGCCTCCCGCACCGCCTGGGGGCCCTCGGCGAGGAACAGGCGGTCCTTGCCCCGGAAGTTCCGCCTGGCGAGCCGCCGAGCGGCCAGGACCCGGGCGGAACGGGGGGAGATCAACTCGGGGGCGGCGGACATGGATCACCTTCGGG
>NZ_LIRK01000190.1:23765-23945 GCF_001419765.1 Streptomyces torulosus | reverse complement strand
CCGACCGAGCAGGACGATCTCACCGTTGAGGTGGTCGGCCTCGATGGTGCCGGTGCCACGGGTGAGGGACTGCCAGGAGGAGCCGCCGCCGCGCGGGGCGCCGGCCGGCGGCACCAGGGTGATCTTGTCGCCCCTGACCCTCCGCTGCTCCTCGGCGCTCGCGTACGCGATCCCCGCCGC
>NZ_LIRK01000190.1:0-23744 GCF_001419765.1 Streptomyces torulosus | reverse complement strand
CGGTGAGCGGGGTGCCGGCCGCCGACACGACGCCGGGTTCCACGAAGGTGGAGGGCAGCCATACGCAGACGCCGTACACGCGCCGGAAGCGACGGAGGGCGAGCCGTGCGCTCTCCACACCGTTCTGGGCGCAGACCAGGGGGAGGCGCTCGGCGGCCGTGCCACCGCCGGCCACCGGGGCGGGGCCCCAGGTCGCGAGGGCCGCCTCGGTGTCCTGGGTCTTCACGGCGAGGAGGAGGACGTCGTCCGGGCGGAGCTCGCCGAGCGCGGCGGGCCCGTCCACGGTGAGGAGGGGATGGGTGCGGTCGCCGTCCGGGGTCCTGAGGCGGAGGCCGTGGTCGCGCAGGGCCGTGTACTGGGCGCCGCGGGCGACGAGGACGACCTCGTGGCCCGCCTCGGCCAGCCGCCCGCCTATGGCTCCGCCGACCGCACCGGCTCCGATGACGAGGTAGCGCATGGTCAGCCTCCGGTCGAGGTCAGCTCGGCCATCTTCACGACGGTGTTCCAGTTGCGGGTGGTGGCGATCAGGCCCTTCACCAGGCGCGGCTTCGCGAGCGCCTCCGCCAGCTTGGAGCGGCCGAGGCCGTCGGGGGCGTACAGGTAGAGCGCCCGGTCGCCGAGCCTGAACTCCTCGGGAAGGAAGGCCGATCGGTCCAGCCCGGCGAAGCGGTCCTCCTCCACCTGCTCCGAGAAGTAGGTGACGTGCAGCTGCTTGCCCTCCAGTTCGGCGGCCGGGAACGGGCAGTCGGCCCGTACCGCCTCCAGGTAGGCGTGGTCGCGCACCAGGACGTCCACGGTGAAGCCGAAGTGCTTCTGGAGGGCGGCGGTGATCTCGGCGGCGAGGGAGTCCTCGTCGCCGTGGTCGCTGGCGAAGACCGCGTTGCCGCTCTGGAGGTAGGTGGCCACCGCGTCGTACCCGAGGCCTGTCAGCAGCGTGCGGAGGTCGCCCATCGGGACCTTCCTGCTGCCGCCCACGTTGATTCCGCGCAACAGCGCGGCGTACGTCGTCATGGGCTCACGATAGGCACGTCGGGGCCGGTCGTACGCCCGGTCGGGGCGGGCGCGTCCCTGAGGCGGGGCCCCGAGAGCCCGGGATAGGTGTAGGGGGCCGCTGTCCTCCCTGGTGGGGAGGCGACGGGGTCCGAGGGGTGGAGGTGCCGGATCGCGGGTTCACCGGACAGCACGACGAGATGGCTTTATCCGGCCCATACCTTCGAGACGGAAGGTGGCGGCAGGGGGTCGCCACCGCTCACAAGGGGGCTTGCCCGTCATGGGGAACGGAGACATACGGGTGCGGGGAATCGCCGCCCGGGCCGGTGGCTGGAGCGCCCGGCACCGATGGGCGGCCGTGGGGATCTGGGTGCTGTTCGTCGTCCTGGCGATGGGGATCGGCTCGGCGGCGGGCCGGGTCGACGTACGGGACAGCGACCAGCTCAAGGGCGAGACCAGTACGGCCGCCCACATCATCGAGGAGGCGGGGATCGAGGAACCGGCGAGCGAGTCGGTCCTGATCCAGGCGAAGGACAAGGGACTCACGGCCACGGACGGGGAGTTCCGGGCCGCCGTGGACGCGGTGATCAGGGCCGTCGACGGCACCGGTGAGGCCAGCGGCGTCACCTCGCCGTACGACACCCGGACGATCTCGAAGGACGAGCGCAGCGCGCTCGTGCAGTTCGATGTGAAGGGCGACTCGGAGACCGCCGGTGAGCGCATCGAGCCGGTGCTGAAGGCCGTCGAGGGGGTGCAGAAGGAGCACGGGCAGGTGCGGATCGAGGAGATCGGCGGCGCCAGCATGATGAAGACGTTCGACGACGCGTTCGGGGACGACTTCCAGAAGGCCGAGTACTCCGCCGTGCCCGTCGCCCTCGGCATCCTGCTGATCGCGTTCGGCGCGGTCGTGGCGGCCCTGCTGCCGGTCGCGCTGGCGATCACCGCGATCATGGCGACGATGGGTCTGATGGCCATCGTCAGCCATGCGATGCCGATGAGCGACACCGCCAACTCGGTGATGCTGCTGGTGGGTCTGGCCGTCGGTGTCGACTACTGCCTGTTCTACCTGCGCCGTGAGCGCGAGGAGCGCGAGGCCGGTCGGGACGCGCAGACCGCCCTCAGGATCGCCGCCGCCACCAGCGGCCGCGCGATCATCGTCTCCGGTGTCACGGTGTGCGTGGCGATGGCGGGCATGCTGTTCACCGGTCTCGCCGAGTTCGAGGCGATGGGCCTGGCCTCGCTGATGGTCGTGGCGGTCGCCATGGTCGGGTCGGTGACCGTCCTGCCCGCGCTGCTGTCCCTGCTGGGCGAGCGCGTCGAGAAGGGCAAGATCCCCTTCCTGCACCCGCAGAGCAAGCTCCGCCGCAACCGGGGCGGGGTCAACCGCGAGAGCCGGTTCTGGACGGCCGTACTGAAGGGCGTGCTCGCCCGGCCGGTCGTCTCGGTCGCCGTCGCGGGCGGCGCGCTGCTCGCCATCGCGGCTCCCGCGCTCGGCATGAAGACCGAGCAGCTCACCCTGGACAAGGAGTTCGGCGACTCGCTGCCCATCGTGCAGACGTACAACCGGCTCAACGAGGCGTTCCCGGGCGGCTCCGAGCCGGCCGAGGTGGTCGTCAAGGCGAAGGACATCAACTCCGCCGAGGTGAAGTCGGCGCTGGCCGACTTCCGTGAGCGGGCGATCAGCTCCGGTGCCTCACGCGGCCCGGTCGAGATCAAGGTGCACGACGCGCAGAACCTCGCCTTCGTCTACGTTCCGCTGGTGGGCGGCTCCGACCTCGACAGGGCGGGCGAGAGCCTGGACAAGCTGCGGGACGAGGTGCGTCCGGCGACGCTCGGGAAGGTGGACGGCGTCGAGGCGCCGATCACCGGGCAGGTCGCCGGTTCGAAGGACTTCAACGACGAGCTGGGGGGAGCGGTCGTTCCGGTCTTCGCGTTCGTGGTGGTCTTCGCCTTCGGTCTGATGCTGCTGTCGTTCCGCTCGCTGACCGTCGCGGTGACGTCGATCGTGCTGAACCTGCTGTCGGTGGGCGCCGCGTACGGCATCCTCGTCGCGGTCTTCCAGCACGGCTGGGGTGCCTCGCTGGTGGGCGCGGAGGGCGTGGGCGCCATCATCACCTGGCTGCCGCTGTTCCTCTTCGTGATCCTGTTCGGTCTGTCGATGGACTACCACGTGTTCGTGGTCTCCCGGATCCGTGAGGCGCGGTTGCGGGGCCGTACGACGAAGGACGCGATCCAGCACGGTGTGGTGACCACGGCGGGCGTCGTCACCAGTGCCGCCGTCATCATGGTCGCCGTCTTCGCGATCTTCGGGACGCTGTCCATGCAGTCCATGAAGCAGATGGGCGTGGGCCTCGCGGCGGCCGTGCTCATCGACGCGACCATCATCCGGGGTGTGCTCCTCCCGGCGGTGATGGCCCTGCTCGGCGAGCGCAACTGGTACCTGCCGAAGTGGCTGCACCGTCTGCCCGACCTCACCCACGACGAGTCGCCGGAGCCGGGACCGGTCCCGGACTCCCGGAGGGACGACGCGGTACGGGTCTGACGGGCCGTCCCGTACACGGGGGCCGGGGTGCGTCGCGCACCCCGGCCCCCGCGCCGTGCCGTGCCGTTCCGTTCCGTTCCGTTCCGTACGACGGTCAGGCCGCCCTGGTGATCGTCTCGGTGACCGTCTCACGGTCGAAGGAGTCGATCGTGCGGGTGAAGTCCCTCGTCGACAGCAGCAGTTTGTAGATGATGGCCAGTTCGAAGACGAGGAGCAGCACACCCGAGACGATGGTCGCCGGCAGCACCGAGTCGACCAGCGGGCCGATCATGAAGACACCCATCTGGAACTCGATGCCGCTGATCAGATGGGGACGGACGCGGTGGCGCAGCAGGAAGGAACGGACGCGCAGATAGGCGGGGAAGCGACGGCGGAACTCCTGGTGGAGGTCGACGACCTGGGCCTGCGGGGCGGTCTGGACGGCCTCGGCGGTCACCGTGCGCAGGTCCTGCTCGATGTCGGCCTCGGGGTTCTCGCGGAGCAGGTCCTCCATGAAGGCGAGTTCGCGCTCGTTCTCGGCGCGGCGGGCCTCGCGGAGCCGCATCTTGATCTGCTTGCGCATGGTGTGGCGGACCTTGAAGGTCTCCAGGGAGTTAATGTAGCGCAGCGCGTCGCAGCCGATGACGGCGGCGGCGAGCCAGATGTAGAGGGTGTCGCCGGTGCGGTGGTACTGCCCGGCCATCAGGGCGACCGCGCACGCCGCCACCCGGATGCGGTCGAAGACGAAGTCGAGCCAGGCGCCGAACACGGAGCCCTGGCCGGTGAGCCGGGCGACCTTGCCGTCCATGCAGTCGAGGATGAAGCTCAGGTGGTAGAGGACGGCGCCGGCGATCAGCCAGCGCCAGTCGCCCAGCGCGAAGAAGGCCGCGGACACCAGACCGAGCAGGAAGGCGCCCCAGGTCAACTGGTTGGGCGTGATCCTCGTGTACTTCGCGGTGAGCCGCACGAGCGGTGTGGCGACCGGGTCGACGAGGAGCACGGTCCACCAGGCGTCACGCTTCTTCTGCGTGACGCGGCGCACCTCTGCGAGGTCGGGTATGTCTCGGCGCATGGGTCAACTTCCTGGCGTTCGAAGTGAGTTCAAACTCAGCTTGGGAGCTGTTCACCCGAGGTACAAGAAGTGCCGAGTGCAACCTTTCGGACGGGGTAACGGTCGTACTCGGCAACAGGATCAGTGCGCTCACCTCACAGGACGGGCGTTACCCGAGCGTTATGAAGCAACCGGATCGTTACCTGAATTGCGCCGAGACGTCATGATAGGGAAGCAACCGTCCTGCTTTTTCCTGCATCGTCTCACTATGGCCGGGCCCTGAGTGCGGCCTCGATGAGGTCGGCGGCCCGCCGGGTGCCGCCCTCCCGTGCCATCTCCTCCCGCACCTCCTTGAGCCTGCGCGCCACCCCGGGGTCGTCGACGAGAGCGAGCACCGCCTCGCGCAGGGTCGCGGCCGTCGCCTCCTCCATGGGGAGGTGGCGGGCGACACCGAGGGACTGGAGCATGTCGGCGTTGCCGAACTGGTCGACGGCCTGCGGTACGGCGACCATGGGTGTGGCGGTGGCGAGTCCCTCCTGGCTGCCGCCCGCGCCCGCGTGGGTGATGAAGGCGTCGGCCTGCTCCAGGACCGCCAGTTGCGGCACCCAGTCCCGGACCTCGACATTGGCCGGGATCTCGCCCAGTTCGGCCGGGTCGACATGGCGTCCGACCTGGAGCACCGTGTGCCAGCCCGGCAGGTCGCCGAAGGCCCGGACGCACTCGCGGTAGAAGTCGGGCTGCTTGGTGAAGGCCGACCCGAGCGACACGAGGAGCACCTTCTCGGCGCCGACGGGCCGCTGCCAGTCACCCTGCGCGGAGCGGTCGCCCTGACAGGCGCCGACGAAGGTGTAGCGGCTCTCGTCGACCCGGTCCGCGTGCGGCTGGAGCGCCTTCGGGATGAGGACGAGGGAGCGGGCGGGGCGGCCGACGAAGTCGTCCGGGTGTGCGGTGATCCCGTTCTCCTCCAGCCAGGCGTGGAAGCGGGCGTAGTACGCCTTGCCGCGCTCGGTCTTCTTCGGCTCGGCCCACATCGGTTCGGCGACCTCCTCCTCGTAGCCGTCCCAGGCGACCAGGTTCGGGGAGAGCGAGATCGCCTCGACGCCCCAGCGGTGCGCGAGGACGGGTGCCGGGTAGGCGGTGATGTCGTGCAGCACGAGGTCGGGTTCGTCACCCTCGTACGCCGCGGCGAGCTGCGGCAGGGCCTGGATCGCGTCGCCGAGGAACGGCTCCACGTGGTCGAGCAGTTCGCTCCCCCAGGCCGAGGGGTCGTCGTCGGGGCCGGGCAGCGTCGAGTGCCACGGCTTGGGTTCGGCGCCGGTCGCGGCCACCTTCTCGGCGAACGCCGGCGGGATCGCGTACGTGACGCGGTGGCCGCGTGCGACCAGCTCCCGGATCACGTCGAGGCTCGGGTTCACGTGGCCGTGGGCGGCGATGGAGAACATGGCGATGTGGGAGGTCATACGAGGACGCTAAGCGAGACGAGACGTATCGTGCAACTTCATTCTCGGCGCTCAGCGCTGGTAGCGGGCCAGGACCAGGTTTCCGTCCTCCTCCAGGCGGGAGCGCAGTTCGTCGAGGTCGATGGCGCCGCTGTAGTACTCCTGGAAGGCGGGCGTGGCCACCTTGTCCTTCCACTCCGGGTAGCCGCGCACCGACTGGGCCGGGGCGGAGCGCAGGTGCGCGGCGAGGGCCGTGCCGGTCGCCCAGCCGTGCTCGGTGGTGCGCAGGGCCGGGTCCTTCAGGGCCTCGGTGCCGGTCGGCAGCATCCAGTCGCCGAGGGCGAGGCGGACCATGTTCGGCGGCCGGAGGAGGAAGTCGACGAAGGCGGCGGCCTCCTTCTTGTGGGGGCTGTCCTCGGCGATGGAGAGGGTCTGCGGACTGACCCCCTGGGTGAGGCCGGCGGCCCCGGCCGGGGCGGGCAGCACCTGCCAGTCGAAGCCCTCGGGCGCCTGCTGGACGATCTGCTGGCGGTAGGAGAAGCCGAGCGGGACCATCGCGTAGGTGCCGCCGAAGAAGCCGGGCAGGGTGTCGGAGCCGCCCATGCCGAGCGTGGTGCCCGACGCGCTCCGGTCGGTGTTCACCCCGTCGTGCACGGTCCTCGGCACGACCGCGTCGGCCGCCTCGAAGCGGACCTCGACCTTGCCGTCCGCGCCCCGGTGGAACAGCTGTCCGCCCGCCGACAGCGACAGGTTGAGCGTGGCCGACACCGGCTCCTTCAGCGGCCAGGCGACGCCGTACGTGCCCTCGCCGCTCAACTCCTCGGCGACCGCCCGGAACTCCGCCCAGCTCCACGGGTCCTCGGGGGTCGGCACGCGGACGCCGGACTCACGGAGCCAGGTCGCGTTGGCGATCAGGACCCTCGGCTCCTGGAGGAACGGCACCCCGTAGATCCCGTCCCCGAAGGTCGTCGTCTCCCAGCTGTGCCGCGGGATGTCCGCCCTGAGCCGGTCGGACAGCAGCCCCCGCAGATCGGCCAGGTAGCCGCCGTGGGCGAAGTCCGCGAGGTCGTCGGAGGCGTCGTGGATGATGTCCGGGGCCTCACCGCCCTCGAAGGAGGTGAGCAGCTGGTCGTGGACGCTGTCCCAACTGCCCTGCACGTACTCGACCCGGACGTCGGGATGCGTGGCGTTCCACTCCCGGACCAGCTCCTTGTTGACGGCGACGGACTCCTCCTGCCACGCCAGGGACTGGAAGCGGAGGGTGACCCGGCCGTCGTCGGAGCGGTCGCCGCCGTCCGCGGTGCAGCCGGCGGCGAGCAGGCACAGCAGCAGCACCGCCGTGAGCCATCGGGGACCGCGCATCAGCTCTTCACCGCCCCGGCGAGCATGCCGCCCGTGATCCGTCTCTGGATGAGCGCGAACACGACCAGCGAGGGCAGCGTCGCGAGGAACGCGGCGGCGGCCAGCGGGCCGAGGTCGGCGACGCCCTCGGCGCCGATGAAATGGGTGAGGACGACCGGCAGGGTCTGCTTCTCCGGGGTCTTGAGCAGCACCAGCGCGAAGAAGAACTCGTTCCACGCGGTGATGAACGCGAACAGCGCCGTCGCCACGATGCCCGGCGCCAGCAGCGGCGCCGTCACCGACACCAGCGTCCGCAGCCTGCCGGCCCCGTCGACCGCCGCCGCCTCCTCCAGCTCGACGGGCACGGCCCTGACGTAGCCGACGAGCATCCACAGCGCGAACGGCAGCGCCCACACCACGTACACCATGATCAGACCGGGCACGGAGTTGATCAGTCGGAGGTTCTTCAGCACCAGGAACAGCGGGATGATCACCAGCACGAACGGGAACGCCTGGCTGACCACCACCCAGCCGGTCGCCAGCCGGGACAGCGTGCCGCGGTGCCGGGCCATGACGTACGCCATCGGGGTCGCGATCACGACGGCGACGACGGCCGCGCCGAGCGCCGCGACCAGCGAGTTGAGCGCGGCCTGCAGCAGCGGCTGTTCGTCGAAGGCCTGCCGGAAGTTGCCGAGGGTCGGGTTCTCGGGGATCCAGGTCGGGTGGAGGCTGCCCAGTTCCCGGGCCGGTTTGAAGGCGGTGGAGACCAACCAGAGGAAGGGGAACGCCAGGAAGACGAGATACGCGACGAGCGCCGTGTACCGGCCCGCGCGGGCCAGCTTGCCGGTCCTCACCCCTCGCCACCCCGCCTCAGCCGACCCACCAGGTGGAACGCGAGGACGACCGAGATCAGCGCGACCATCGCACAGCCCATCGCCGCCGCGTACCCGAACTGCCCGTAGCGGAAGGCCTCCTCGTAGGCGAAGAGCATCGGCAGCCGGGTACGGCCGCCCGGTCCGCCGCTGGTGAGGACGTACACCAGGGCGAAGGAGTTGAAGTTCCAGATCAGGTTGAGGGCGGTGATCGCGAACGCGACGGGTCTGATGGCGGGCCAGGTGACCGTGCGGAAGCGGCGCCAGGCGCCCGCGCCGTCCATCGCGGCGGCCTCGTGGAGTTCACGCGGTGTGTTCTGCAACCCGGCGAGGAGGGTGACCGTGGTCTGGGGCATGCCCGCCCAGACGCCGACCACGATGACGGCGGGCAGGGCGGTGGCCAGTCCGCTCAGCCAGTCACGGCCGCCGCCGAGACCGAGGTCGCGGAGGGTCTCGTTCAGGATGCCCGCGTCCGGGTTGTAGACCAGCCGCCACATGACGCCGACGACGACCTCGGGCATCGCCCACGGGACGATCGCGAGGGCCCGCGCGAGCCAGCGCAGGCGTAACCGCTCGTTGAGCAGCAGGGCGAGGCCCAGGGCGAGCAGGAACTGCGGCACGGTCACCCCGACCGCCCACACCAGCCCGATCCGGAACGACTCCCAGAACAGCGTGTCGTGCAGCAGGTCCTGGAAGTTCAGGGTGCCGATCCACTCGGTGGGTTCGGTGCGGCCCGACTGGGCGTCGGTGAACGCCAGCGAGATCCCGTACAGCAGCGGTCCCACGCTCAAGCCCAGGATCGGGATCAGGGCCGGCAGCACCAGGAACCAGGCGCCGTGATCCAGGGAACGCCGCTCCCGGTCCGCCGCCGACGTGCGCCGCCTCGCCGGTCGCGGACGCCTCGGCGTCGCGGTCGCCACGGTCATGTCCGTCATGGTGCTGAGGGCATGACAGGCCGTCAAGACACCGCGCACACGGTCCGACCTGTGCGAATGCGAGACTGACCCGACAATGGCGTGAACCCGACCTCCCGCGGGGGAGCGTCGGCCGTACGGGCGGGGCCGGACACGGAGGCGACGGATGGACGAGGCACGGGCACGGGACATACTGGTGGCGTCGGGCGTGCTGCCCGGTGCGGCCGGGGACGCGCGGCTGCTCGCGCTGGGCGAGAACGCGGTGTTCGCCGCCGGTGACCTGGTGGTCAAGGTGGGCCGCGACGCCGAGCTCCTCGACCGGGCCCGGCGTGAGCTGCGGATCGCGGCCTGGCTCGCCGGGGCGGGTGTCCCGGCGGTGCGGGCGGCCGAGGCCGAGGCGCTGCTCGTGGAGGGGCACCCGGTGACGGTGTGGCACCGGCTGCCCGACCCCGTACGGCCCGCGGGCGCCCGCGATTTGGCCGAACTGCTGCGGTTGGTCCACGCGCTGCCCTCCCCCGAGGTCGACCTTCCGCGCCGGGAACTGCTGGGCGGGGTCGAGCGCTGGCTGCGTCTCGCGGGCGACGCCGTCGACCCGGCCGACGCGGCGTATCTGCGGGAGCGCCGCGACGGCTTCGCGGCGGCCGCGGCCGCCCTCGTCCCCCATCTGCCGCCGGGGCCCATCCACGGCGACGCCCTGCCCCGCAACGTCCATGTCGGGCCCGACGGCCCGCTCCTGGTCGACCTGGAGACCTTCTCCGGCGATCTGCGCGAGCACGACCTCGTCGTCATGGCGCTGTCCCACGACCGCTACGGGCTGCCGGCCGAGGAGTACGACGCCTTCACCGCAGCCTACGGCTGGGACGTACGCACGTGGGAGGGCTGCTCCGTGCTGCGCGGCGCCCGGGAGACGGCCAGCTGCGCCTGGGTGGCCCAGCACGCGCCGAGCAACCCCAAGGCGCTGGCGGAGTTCGAACGCCGGGTCGCCTCCCTGCGCGACGGGGACGAGACCGTGCGCTGGTATCCCTTCTGACCGAGGGACTCAGGTCAGGGTGAGGGTCACTTCGTCGATCTCGGCCGCTCTCGCCAGGGCGAAGCCCCGGTCGTGGCCGGTGACGGCGAAGCCGCACTTCTCCAGGACTCGGATCGAGCCGGTGTTGTCGGCGGCCGCGTGGGCATACAGCGGCCGGTCCGGGACGAGGTCCACGAAAGCGGTCAGGGCGGCGGTGGCGAGGCCCCGGCCCCAGTGGGCGCGGTCGATCCAGTAGGTGACCTCGCGCTCGTCGGGCGGGCCGAAGACCGCGATCTGGCCGACCACCTCGCCGTCGGCCAGGATCGTGCGCTGCACGATGCCGGCGTCGGCGCGGATCCGCGCCCAGTGGGCGTCGAACTCCGCCCGGTCGTAGTGGTACTTGCCGGTGAAGGCGGCGGCGTACTGCGCGTCCGGGTCGGACTGGTGCGCCCAGAAGTGGGGCACGTCGCTGTCATGTGTCTCGCGCAGAGAGATCATCCGGCTGCTCGCTTTCCGGGTCGGTCCGTGGTCGATCCGTGCGTCGGTCCGTGGTGCGTCCGTGCGTCGATCCGTGCGTCGGTCCGTGGTGGGTCCGTGATCGGTCCGTCGGAAGGAGGGTTCCTAGCGGACCGTTTCGTCCGCCGGCTCGCGCAGGGGCCAGGTCGCGTCCACCACCGCGTCCGCGTTGCCCTTGCGGCGGAGGAAGTCCTGGAAGTCGGCCGCCCATTCGGCATACCACTCGATCTGACGGCGGTGCAGCTCGGCGGGGCCGAGGGCGGCCACCTTGGGGTGGCGGCCGGCTATCGCCCGGGCGAGCCGGGCGGCGGCTAGGGCGTCCGCTGAGGCATCGTGCGCGGCGTCGAGCGGGACGCCGTACTCGGCGCAGACCGCTTCGAGGTTGCGCTTGCCCCGGCGGTAGCGGTCCACGGAACGGTCGATGGTGTACGGGTCGATGACGGGGGCGGGGTCCGGGCCGCCCAGGCGGTCCCGCAGGGACGGCAGGCCATGGCGGCGCAACTCCGCGGAGAGCAGGGTGAGGTCGAAGGCCGCGTTGTACGCCACGACAGGGACGCCGGTCTTCCAGTAGGAGACGAGGACGTCGGCGATGGCGTCGGCGACCTGGTCGGCGGGTCTGCCCTCGGCCGTCGCACGGGCGTTGGTGATGCCGTGCACCGCCACCGCCTCCTCCGGGATCTCCATGCCCGGGTCGGCGAGCCACTCCCGGTGGCCGACCGGCTCCCCGTCCTTGACCTCGATCACCGCCCCGGTGACGATGCGCGCCTCGCGCGGGTCCGTCCCGGTGGTCTCCAGGTCGAAGCCGATCAGCAGCTGCCGGTGCCAACCCATGCTGGCCCCCCTTCTTGGTGGTGCTTTCCCCCAGTGGTCACCACCATCGCATGCGCCACTGACAATCCGAGGACCGCGTTCCGCTTACCGCCGCCCGGCAGGCGCTCCGGGGGCCGGTGCGGGGGCGCGGCGCGGGTCATGACACCGGGCGCGAGTCGGCCCAGGCCACTTCGAACTCCTCGCGATACGTATCGAAAAGCCCGACTTCGCCGTTCTCATCCGCTTTGAGCACCCGGTTGCCGCCGCGCAGCACCAGCACCGGCGCCTCCATGCCGCGGGTGCGGCGCAGATAGGTCTGGACGACGGCGACGCCGTCCGAGCCGTCGCCGTCCACGAGGTAGGCGGTGAAGCGGGGCGTCTCGTCGAAGACCTGGATCTCGAAGGCCCCGGGGTCGCGCAGCCGGGAGCGGACCCGGCGCATGTGCAGGATGTTCATCTCGACGGCCCGGCTGAGTTCGCCCCGCTTTATACCGAGTTCCCGCTCCCGCCGCTTGACCGCGCTGGAGGCCGGGTTGAGGAACAGCAGCCGGACCCGGCATCCGGACTCGGCGAGCCGGACCAGCCGCCGCCCGGAGAAGTTCTGCACGAGCAGATTGAGCCCTATGCCGATGGCGTCGAGGCGGCGGGCGCCACCGAAGAGATCCTCGGCGGGGAACTGCCGCAGCAGCCGCACCCGGTCGGGGTGGACGGCGACGACGTCCGCGTACCGGTCGCCGATCAGGTCCTCCACCGCGTCGACGGGCAGCCGTCGCGCCGAGGGGACGTCGCTGCCCGCGCCGAGTATCTCCAGCAGCTTCGCCGAGGCCCGCTCGGCCTGGGCGAGCACGGCCTCGGACAGGGCCCGGTTGCGGGAGACGACGTTGCGGGTGACCTCCAGCTCGTCGAGGGCCAGTTCCACGTCGCGCCGCTCGTCGAGGTACGGCTCGAAGCAGGGCCAGTGCTGGACCATCAGCTCGCGCAGCTGGGGCAGTGTGAGGAAGCTGAGGACGTTGTCGTCGGCCGGGTCGAGCAGATAGCCCTTGCGGCGGCTGACCTCGCGCACCGCGACGGCGCGCTGCACCCACTCCTGTCCGGCGGGGCCCGCGGCGGCCACCACCCAGTCGTCGCCGTGCACCGGTTCGTAGATGGGGCGCAGCACGGCGGCCACGACGGCGCGCAGCCGCTGTTCGACGAGGTTCAGCCAGATGTAGGCGCGGCCGGCCCGCTGGGCGCGCGTACGCACCTCGAGCCAGGCCTCGGCGTTCCAGTCCAGTTCCGGGCCGATGGATCCCGTCTCCATCGGCCGTGCCAGGGACACCGCGCCGGGCGGGACATCTGTGGAGTTCCCCTCGTGACCCGTGTCGCCCGTGTCACCAGGAGGCAGCTCCAGCCCTCCCGAGCCCACCCACGCACCGCCTTCCGCTCCCCCGAGCTCACCCCTACTCAACGATCAAGGAAGGGTACTCCGGGAGCGGGGGGCGGTGCAGCCGGATGGACAGGTCGTTTCTCAACCACCGCATGTCGTACGACGGTTCCGTTTCCCGGGCGGGCCGGGAGCGAGCAGATTGAGATTCTCGCCCCGAGGAGGGGTGACGCACGGCGCCGCGGCAAGAAAGACATATGCCGTCGATGGTTCCCCACTTTGGGGGAGACTCCCTTCGACAGTCGCCCCGGCGGCGCGCGACAACGGGAAGAGTCGTATCCATGCAGGTCTGGCCTGGACAGGCGTATCCGCTCGGTGCCACATACGACGGCGCCGGCACCAACTTCGCGGTCTTCTCGGAGGCCGCGGACCGAGTCGAGCTGTGTCTGCTGCACGACGACGGCTCCGAGACGGCGGTGGAACTGCGCGAGACGGACGCGTTCGTGCGGCACGCGTATCTGCCGGGCGTGATGCCCGGGCAGCGGTACGGGTTCCGTGTGCACGGCCCGTACGCACCCGAGCGGGGGCTGCGCTGCAACTCCGCGAAGCTGCTCCTCGACCCGTACGCGCGCGCGATCAGCGGCTCCATCGGCTGGGGGGAGGAGGTGTACGGCTACCACTTCGGGGCGCCCGAGAGGCGCAACGACCTGGACTCCGCCCCGCACATGATGACGTCGGTCGTGGTCAACCCCTACTTCGACTGGGGCGACGACCGGCGGCCGCGCACCGAGTACCACCACACGGTGATCTACGAGGCGCACGTCAAGGGCCTCACCATGCGGCACCCGGGGCTCCCCGAGGAGCTGCGCGGTACGTACGCGGCGCTCGCCCACCCGGCGGTCATCGAGCACCTGACCGAGCTGGGTGTGACGGCGCTGGAGATGATGCCCGTCCACCAGTTCGTGAACGACCACCGGCTGGTCGACATGGGCCTCAACAACTACTGGGGCTACAACACGATCGGCTTCTTCGCCCCGCACAACGCGTACGCCTCCTGGGGCGACCGGGGGCAGCAGGTGCTGGAGTTCAAGTCGGCGGTGCGGGCGCTGCACGAGGCGGGGATCGAGGTGATCCTCGACGTGGTCTACAACCACACGGCCGAGGGCAACCATCTGGGCCCGACGCTGTCGTTCCGGGGCCTCGACAATCCGTCGTACTACCGGCTGACGGACGACCCCCGCTACTACATGGACACGACGGGGACCGGGAACTCGCTGCTGATGCGGTCCCCGCACGTCCTCCAGCTGATCATGGACTCGCTGCGGTACTGGGTCACCGAGATGCATGTGGACGGGTTCCGCTTCGACCTGGCCGCCACGCTGGCCCGGCAGTTCCACGAGGTGGACCGGCTGTCGTCGTTCTTCGACCTGGTCCAGCAGGACCCGGTGGTCTCCCAGGTGAAGCTGATCGCCGAGCCCTGGGACGTCGGCGAGGGCGGCTACCAGGTGGGGAACTTCCCGCCGCTGTGGACCGAGTGGAACGGCAAGTACCGGGACACCGTGCGGGACCTGTGGCGCGGTGAGCCGCGCACCCTCGCCGAGTTCGCGTCGCGGCTGACCGGCTCGTCCGACCTGTACCAGGACGACGGGCGGCGCCCGCTGGCCTCCATCAACTTCGTGACCTGCCACGACGGCTTCACGATGCGGGACCTGGTCTCCTACAACGAGAAGCACAACGACGCGAACGGCGAGGACAACCGGGACGGCGAGAGCCACAACCGGTCATGGAACTGCGGCGCCGAGGGCGAGACCGACGATCCCGAGGTGCTCGCACTGCGGGTCCGGCAGATGCGGAACTTCATCGCCACGCTGATGCTGTCGCAGGGCGTGCCGATGCTCAGCCACGGCGACGAGTTCGGCCGCACGCAGCGGGGCAACAACAACGCGTACTGCCAGGACAACGAGCTGTCCTGGGTGCCCTGGCCGTCCGCCGACGGCGGTGCAGGCGACAGCGCCGATGAAGGTGAAGGCGAAGAGGACGGTGGGAGCACCGACGCTTTCGCTGATCTGCCGGCCTTCACCCGCGCGATGGTCTGGCTGCGGAAGGACCACCCCGTCTTCCGGCGGCGGCGGTTCTTCCACGGGCGGGCCGTGGAGGGCACGCACGACGAGCTGTCGGACATCGCCTGGTTCACCCCGGAGGGCCGGGAGATGACCCAGCGGGACTGGGACTCGGCCCGGGCGGGGGCGCTGACCGTGTTCCTCAACGGCAACGCGATCTCCGAGCCGGGCGCGCGCGGGGAGCGGATCACCGACGACTCGTTCCTGCTGATGGTCAACGCGTCGGCCGAGCCGCTGGAGTTCGTGGTGCCCGTCAACCACGGGCGGCAGTGGCAGGTGGTCGTGGACACGGGGCGGGACGACGCGGTTCCCGAGGACGGGCCGAAGGTGGGCGCCGGGGAGCGGGTGACGCTGGTGGACCGGAGCCTCGCGGTGCTGCGGCGGCCGGCGTAGACGCGGGAAAACCATGTCTTCTCGCGTGTCAGGGTGCTCCGATCCGCCGGGGGCGGGTACGTAGGTCCCTATGACGTCTGTCGTGCCTTCCGCCACTTACCGGCTCCAGCTCCAGCCCGCGTTCCCGTTCGCCGCCGCGGCGGACGCCGTGCCGTACGTCGCCTCGCTCGGCGTGTCGCATCTGCATCTGTCCCCGGTGCTGGAGGCGGTACCGGGGTCGGCGCACGGGTACGACGTGGTCGATCACGGGCGGGTGCGCGGGGAGCTGGGAGGTGAGGCGGGGCTGCGGGAGCTGGCGCGGGTCGCCCGGGAGCACGGGCTGGGGCTGGTCGTCGACATCGTGCCGAACCACATGGCGATGGCGCCCCGGCACAACCGGCCGCTGTGGGAGGTGCTGCGGGAGGGCCCGGGGTCGCCGTACGCGCGGTGGTTCGACATCGACTGGGAGGCGCGGGGCGGGCAGGTGCTGCTGCCGGTGCTCGGGGGGCCGCTGGGCGAGGAGATCGACCAGTTCGTCGTCGACGGGCAGGAGCTGCGGTACTACGACCATGTCTTCCCGCTGCGGGAGGGCACCGAGAAGCTGCCGCTGCCGCGGCTGCTGGACGCCCAGTGGTACCGGCCGGTGTGGTGGCGGCTGGCCCGTACGGAGCTGAACTACCGGCGGTTCTTCAGCATCTCGGAGCTGATCGGGGTGCGCGTGGAGGAGCCGGAGGTGTTCGACGCGACCCATGCGAAGATCCTGGAGCTGCTGCACGACGGTGTCGTCGACGGGCTGCGGGTCGACCACCCCGACGGGCTCGCCGACCCCGACGCCTATCTGCGGCGGCTGCACGAGGCCACCGGCGGCCGGTGGACCGTCGTCGAGAAGATCCTCGCGGACGGCGAGGCCCTGCCGGCGGCCTGGCCGGTCGCGGGGACCACCGGGTACGACGCGCTGCGGCACGTCGACGGGCTGTTCACCGACCCGGCGGGCGCGGGCGAGCTGCTGGACCGGTACCGGCGCTTCACGGCCGTCGAGCCCGACCGGGGCGGCGACTGGTCGGCGACCGCGCGGCGGGCCGCCTACGAGGTGCTCACGCACGAACTGGCGGCGGAGGTGGACCGGCTCACCCGGGTGGCGCACGGGCTGTGCGAGCGCTCCCCGGAGCTGGTGCTGCGCGACCGCGCGCCGTGGGCGCTGCGTACCGCGCTGTGCGAGCTGCTCGTGCGGATGGAGGTCTATCGGCCGTACGCCTGCGAGGACGCCTCCCTGGTCGTCACGGAGGAGGCCGCCGCCGAGGCGCGTACGGCGTTCGCGGTGCCCGAGGAGGCACGGGCGGTCGACGTGGTACGGGATCTGGTGCTGGGGCGGTTCGGGGACGGGCCGGAGCAGGTGGAGCTCCGGACGCGGTTCGCGCAGACCTCGTCGGCGCTGCGGGCCAAGTCGGTGGAGGACACGGCGTTCTACCGCCATGTGCCGTTGCTGTCCGCGAACGAGGTGGGTGGGAATCCGGGGAGCCCCGCAGTCTCCCCGGAGGACTTCCACGCCTACTGCGCGCGCGTGCAGCGGGACTGGCCGGTCACCGGGACGGTGCTGTCGACGCACGACACCAAACGCAGCGCCGACGTCCGGGCGGCGGTCGCGGTGCTCGGCGAATGCCCCGAGCGGTGGGCCGACGCGCTGGCGGAGGTGGCGCGGGACGGGGCCGGGGTGCCGGACGCGCAGCTGGCGTGGGCCGCGTGGCAGACCGCGTTCGGGCTCGGGCCCGCCGACGCGGAGCGCCTGGAGGGGGCGCTGCTCAAGCATGTGCGGGAGGCGGGGCTGCACACTTCCTGGACCGAGCAGAACGCCGCGTACGAGCGGGCGGTCGCCGCATTCGTGGCGCGGGGCCCGGCGGCGGACACGGAGGTCACCGGGCGCCTGCGCACCGAACTGGAGCCGTACATCCGTGCGAACGTCCTCGGTGCGGCCCTGGTGCAGCTGACCATGCCGGGCGTGCCGGACGTCTACCAGGGCACGGAGGGCGAGTACCGGGCGCTGGTGGACCCGGACAACCGGGCGCCGTTCGCCCCGAGGGTCGGGGACTCGGACAAGCACCGGGTCACCGAGGCCGCGCTGCGGCTGCGGCAACGGCGGCCGGAGGTGTTCGGTGACGCGGCGACATACACGCCGCTCGCGGCGGCCGGACCGGCGGCCGGGCACTGCGTGGCGTTCGCGCGGTCCGGCGCGGTGGTCACGGCGGTCACCCGGCTGTCGCTGCGGCTCGCCGGGGCCGGTGGCTGGGCGGACACCCGGCTGGCCCTGCCCGCCGGGCGGTGGGCCGACGTCCTCGGCGGGGAACGGGAGTTCACGGGTGAGGTACCGGTGGCGGAACTGTTCGAGGGGCTGCCGGTGGCGCTGCTGGAGCGGGTCGGCGCAGAGTAGCGGCGAAACCCGCACCGGTCGCTGTGAATGCCTCCGGGCGCCCCTGGGAGCCGCCCCGTGGGCCGACGGACACTGCATGCATCCCCGCGCTCGATCAGGTCGGACGCGGGGATGTGGACACAGGTGGACTGGACGGGGGTGGGTCTGCTGTTGGAGCCCGGTTATCCCACGGTGGCGGAGCTGGAGTCGCGCGCGAGGGAGCTGACGGTTCGCCGGCCGAACCTGTGCGCCCTCAGGAGAATCGGCCTCTCGCGGGCCGGCCGACCGCTGCGGCTGCTGTCCGTCGGCCATGCGAGACGTGCCGTCCTGGTCGTCGCGGGCGCCCACGCGAACGAGCCGACGGGCGGCTCGACGGTGCTGGCGCTCGCCGAGCGCGTGGCGCGGGACCGGGAGTTGCGGGCCGGGGTCTCCTGGCACTTCGTGCTGTGCGCGGACCCGGACGGGGCGAGCCTGCACACGGCCCCGGCCCCGCGCACCCTCCTCGACTACCACCTGGGGTTCTTCCGGCCGGCCGCGCCGGAGCAGCCGGAGTGGTCGCCCGCGGTGCTGCCGCCGGACCGGCTGCCGCCCGAGACACGGGCGCTGCTGACGGTGCTCGACGAGCTGCGGCCCTACCTCCAGGTGACCCTGCACGGCACGGATCTCGGCGGCAGCTGGGTGCAGTTGACGAAGAACGTGCCGGGGCTGGCCGAGCCGTTCGCCAAGTCGGCGGCGGAGCTCGGCATACCGGTGGAGACGAGCGCCTCCGACGCGGCGGGCTGGCCCGCCTCGGGACCCGGGGTGTTCGTGATGCCGGGCCCCGGGCACGCGGCGTTCCCGAGCCTGCCCGACGACGCGCGGCACAGCACCTGGTACCACGCCCACCGGTACGGCGGGCTCACCGCGATCGTCGAGGTGCCGATGTGGGCGAGCGACCTGGTGGACGACACCGCCCCGCACCCGGCCCCGACGGCGGCGCTGCGGCAGCTGTCCCGGCGGCTGCTCGACGAGGCGGGCGAGGTGGAGCGGATCCTCGACGAGGCGCTGCCCCGGCTGCCGGGCCCCGAGGGGCCGCTGCTGCGGGCCGCCCGGTGGGCGCTGGCGCTGGTGCCGGGGCTGGCCCGCGACTGGGTGGCGGGGCCGCCGCCCGATGTGTCGCGGGCGTACGTGGGCAGTGTGGACGCCTTCGGGCGCCGGCTGCCGCTGCGGGCGGCGGCGATGCTGCGGCGGGTGCTGGTGGACGCCGGGGATCCGGGGGCGCCGCTGCTGGAGCAGCTCGTCGGCGAGTGGAGCGACTCGTTCGCCGACCGGTTCCGCGCGCGGTGGGTGCCGGTGCGGGACCAGGTGGAGCACCAGATGCGGACGGTGCTGGCGGCGGCTTCCCACGCCCGGGGTGACGGCGGGCCCTGAGCGCTCCGCGGTGCGGTCAGCTCGACAGGGCGAACACCGAGCCCGTGCGGGCCGCCATCACGCAGCTGTTGGCGAAGGTGTGCTCGTAGGCGACGGGCCGGCCGTCCCACACGCCGCGCGCGGTGACCCGGACGGGGGCGTAGACCTGTACGCACATGCCGTTCTTCAGGGGGATGCGGCCGACGTCGCCGCCCGCCCCGGCCAGTTCCGCGCAGGCCTTGACGGCGCGGGCGTGGCCCTGCGGCGGGTCGCACAGCAGCAGGGTGCCGCGGGTGTCGCTGGAGCGGGCTTGGCCGCGGGTGACGGTGACGTAGAGCCAGTTGCCCGGGAGGGCGGCCTCGGCGGGCGTGGAAGTGCCGAGGGTGAGCAGGGCGAGGGCCGCGAGCAGGCCGCCGCGGACGGTGCGGAGGATGGTGTGGGTCATTCCCGGTGCATCGGCACGGCGGGCTCGGAACTCCATTCCGGCTCACCCGAACGGGACTCGGCGTGCGGTTCGCCGCGGGCGGGCGCGCCACGCGCCCGGCGGGCGGCCAGCTCGAACGCGGCGAGGACGACACGCGTCTGGTACTCCGTCTGGCGGGCCACCGGGATCCAGCGCGCCCCGTAGCGGTCGCGGTAGTCGGCGCACCACTCGTCGAGGAGCCGGTTCAGCTCGGGCAGCACGCCCGCCGGGTCGTGTCCGGCGCGGGTCACCAGCTGGTGCAGCAGCCCGGCGGTGCGCAGGGCGACCCGGCGGCCGGAGATGGCGAGGGTGGTGAGCCGGGCGGTGTCGAGCGGGGGCAGCGGGCGGGCGGTGCCGTCGTGGACGTCGGGGTCCCAGGCGTCGGCGAGGCCGGGTCCGACCAGTACATAGTCGTCGACGGGGGCGAGGAGCCGGGCGGCGTCCGGGCCGCGGCTCACCGAGGGGCGGACGCGGGCGAGGATGCCCTCCAGGAGCCGGGTGTCGCGGCGCAGCGCCCGGCTGACGGTGCGCAGGACCGCGTGGGCATCGGGCGAGGGCGAGCCGTCCTCCACGGCGGCCACACCCCACATGGGGGCCTCGACGACGGCGGTGAGGGTGCCGTAGCGGTGCGGGTGGTACCAGGTGGACTCGACGGCGGCCTCGGTGATCGCGGCGGCCAGGTCGCCGCGGCGCGGGGGCGGGATGCGGTAGACGGCGGGGCCGAGGCGCGGCCAGTACAGGGTGTCGTACGGGCTCAGCTCGCGGGGTACGGCGAGGCGGCCGGCGATCCGGGCGACCCGCTCGGCGAGGCCGGGCAGGTCGCGGGTGAGTTCGACGAAGCCGCCGCCGACGTCGACGCCGTGCAGGGAGCACTGGAAGAAGGGACGCAGCTCGTCCTGGAGGGCGAGCAGGGCGCGGGTCTCCGGCAGGGCGGCGGCGGCCGCTCCGTCGGGCAGCCACTCGGGCTGCTCCAGGAAGCCGGGGCGGAAGAAGTGTCGGAAGTAGCGGCCGAGGGCGTAAGGGCCGGACAGCCAGTCCTCATTGCGTCGGGAACCGTCCGGGTCGAGGCAGAGCAGCAGGTTCCAGGTGGTGTCGACGTCCTCGGTGAACCGGGGGTCGACCAGGGCGCGTTCGGCGATCCGCAGGACCGTGGCGCCGCCGACGGGTTCGTTGGGGTGGGGGCCGGCGACGACGAGGGCCTGGCGGGTGCCCCGGCCGACGGACAGCAGCCACATCGGTGTGCCCGCCCGTGAGGTGCCCACGCGGCGCAGTCGGGCGCGGTGCGGATGTCGGGTGACGAGGGTCGCGGCGCGGGCGGACAGCTCGTCCACGGTCGGGTAGCGGAGGAGTGGCGGCAGGGCACACCTCCCCAGAGTGCGACGCCGTCGGTTCACCTTGTGTGCATGGTGTACGCACAGTCAGTCATGGCCGAGAACGTACGTCAACACCCCGGAACAGGAGGCACGTTCGGAAACTCGCTGCGTAAATCCCAGGCCAGAGCTTTGCGGTGGCTCGGCCGGCGGGGTCACTCGGAGGAGAGGCGGAAGGTCATGCGGCCGAAACCGACCTGGTCGCCGTCGCGGACGACGGCCGCGCCGATGACCCGACGTCCGTTGACGGTGGTGCCGTTGGTGGAGCCGAGGTCGCGCAGGATCCACATGCCGCCCTGCCGGGTCAGCTCGGCGTGCACCCGGGAGACCGTCTCGTGGCTGAGCCGGAGCCCGTTGGCGGGGTCGCGGCCGATGCGCAGTGCGTGGCCGCTCGCCGGGTGCGGCAGCTGGAGCTTGGGCAGCCGCTCGGCCTGCCAGGCTCGGCGGAGCTTCACCCCGAAGCCGGAGACCGCCCCCACGGTGCCGAGGACCAGCCGGGACCAGCGGCTCTCGACGGGCAGGTCGGCGGTGAGCGCGGCCAGCTCGTCGGAACGGCGGGCGGTGAGCGCCAGCTCCATGCGCCGGATGAACGTGTCGTGCGAGAGGCGGCCGAGGGCGACGCCGTCACGGAGCACCCTCAGCGCGCGGTCGCGCTCGGCGTCCGACAGCCGCGCGGGGTAGGTGTGGAACTCGAAAGACGACGTCACGCGTGTGATTGTCGGTCAGTGAAGCCGGGGTGTCCAGAAAACCCGTAAACGGTGACGATCCTCGGACATGGCGAGCGTGAGTGCGACGCGGGGGGCAAACGCGCCGATCCGAGGGCGCCTTGATCTCGTTTGTCGCACGATGGACGGGAAGGCTCCATGACGACTCCTGACCGTCCCCCGACCATCACGACCGGCAGCCGAGGGAGAACCGTTCCGTGCAGTTCGAGGTGTGGGCACCGCAAGCCGACCGGATGACGCTCCATCGTGAGGGCGCCACGCACGCGATGGAGCGCGATCCCGAGCGCCCGGGCTGGTGGACGGCCGACGCGGAGGCGACGGACGGCACGCGCTACGGGTTCGCCGTCGACGACGGGCCGGTCCGGCCCGACCCGCGCTCGCGCCGTCAGCCGGACGGCCCGGACGGACTGAGCGCGGTCGTCGACCACGGGCGGTACGCGTGGCGGGTGCCGTGGGAGGGGCGCGGACTGCCGGGCGCGGTGCTGTACGAGCTGCACGTGGGCACGTACACGCCCGAGGGCACGCTGGACGCGGCCGCCGAGCGACTCGGGCATCTCGCGGAACTGGGCGTCACGCACGTCGAGTTGATGCCGCTGTGCCCGTTCCCGGGGACGCACGGCTGGGGGTACGAAGGGGTCTCGCTGTGGGCCGTGCACGAGCCGTACGGCGGCCCCGAGGCCCTCAAGCGGTTCGTGGACGCGGCGCACGGGCTGGGCCTCGGGGTCGTGCTCGACGTGGTCCACAACCACCTGGGCCCGTCCGGCAATTACCTGCCCGTCTTCGGCCCGTACTTCACCGAGCGGCACCACACGCCCTGGGGCGCCGCGGTCAACCTGGACGCCCCCGGCTCGGACGAGGTGCGGGCGTATTTCCTCGGCAGCGCGCTGGCGTGGCTGCGGGACTACCGGCTCGACGGGCTGCGCCTGGACGCGGTGCACGCGTTGCGCGACACGCGCGCGTGCCACTTCCTGGAGGAGCTGTCGACGGCCGTGGACGCGCTCGGCGTCGAGGTGGGGCGGCCGTTGTTCCTGATCGCCGAGTCCGATCTGAACGACCCGCGGCTCGTCACCCCGCGCGCGGAGGGCGGCACCGGGCTGCACGCGCAGTGGAACGACGACTTCCACCACACGCTGCACACGACCCTGACCGGCGAATCGCAGGGCTACTACGCGGACTTCGCGCGGGCGGGGCTCGCCGGACTGGCGAAGACCCTCACCGGCGGGTACTTCCACGACGGCACGTACTCGTCGTTCCGTGGCCGGTCCCACGGCCGTCCCCTGGACCGTACGCGGGTCTCGGCGCACCGGCTGCTCGGCTACACCCAGACCCATGACCAGGTCGGCAACCGGGCCCAGGGCGACCGGCTGTCGGCGACGCTCTCCCCCGGTCTGCTGGCGTGCGCGGCGGCGCTGACGCTTACGGGGCCGTTCACGCCGATGCTGTTCATGGGCGAGGAGTGGGCCGCGGGCACGCCTTGGCAGTTCTTCACCGACCACACCGATCCGGAGCTGGCCGAGGCGGTACGGCGGGGCCGGCGCCGGGAGTTCGCGGAGCACGGCTGGGCGGAGGAGGACGTGCCGGACCCGCAGGACCCGGCGACCCGTGACCGCTCGTGCCTGGACTGGTCCGAGCCGTCGGTCGAGCCCCACGCGCGGATGCTGGCCTGGTACCGCGACCTGATCGCCCTGCGCCGCACCCACCCCGACCTCTCCGACCCTGACCTGTCCGACGTCAAGGTCGCGTACGACGAGGACGCCCGCTGGTTCGGCTTCCGCCGCGGCGATGTCCGAGTGGCCCTCAACCTCGGCAAGGAACCGGCGGCCATCCCCCTGGGCACGGCGGAGGCCCGGATCCTGGCCGCGTGGGACCCGGTGAACCCCCCGGGCCCCGACGGCCTACTGACCCTGCCGGCCGAGTCCTGCGTGGTGCTGGCAGTGCCGTGACGCTGCCGCGGACGGCCGGGGGACGGCGGCGCACGACGGGGCGACGGCTGGCACGGCGGGGTCGACGCCGACCGGGCCGGTGAAGGCGGGCGCGGGGCCGGGCCGGTGAAGGCGGGCGGGGGGCCGGCACGG
>NZ_LIRK01000019.1 GCF_001419765.1 Streptomyces torulosus | reverse complement strand
TCGCCCGGTGATGACCGCGCCCCCGGCCCCCGCACCGACGGGCGGCGCGGTCATCACCGGGCGAAGGCCCTGTTGGCCGGCATGGCGACCACCCTCGGCCTGGCCCTGCTGGTGAGCGGGCTCATGTACGGGCTGGAGAACCTGCCGGACCTCCGCGGACTGGGCGGCGGCACCGGAAGCGGCGCGAGGCCCTACGGGGACGTCATCGGGCTGACACGGGCACTCAGGAACGGCGACTGTGTCGACGCCGACTGGGCCGGCGTCCCCTTCACGGACCAGCCCCGGCTCACCGTCGTGGACTGCGGTGAGGGCACGGACGGGCAGGTCATGGCCGTGTACGAGGCCGGATCCGCCGAGGACGCCCGCAGCGGCGGCGCCGCCCAGTGCGACCGGCTCACCAAGGAGGCCGACGGCCTGCTCGCCGACACCCGTGGCTACGCGGTGGTGCCGACCGCCGACGGTTTCGACACCGCCGGGCAGCGCGTCGCCTGCCTGCTGCTGGGCACCCACGGGCCGGTGCACGGCCCGATCGGGGGGCACCGACCGATGGGCATGGTGTTCACCGACACGGCCACCATGCAGAAGCGGGACTGCATCGACCGGCTCTCCGACAGCCGCGCCAAGCTGGTTCCGTGCGACGGACCGCACGACGAGCAGGTGCTCGCGTTTCTCCAACTGCCCTCGACCACGAAGCTGAAGAAAGCGAAGGACGAAGGGCCCGACATCTGCCAGAAAGAGGTCCCTCCCAAGGAGTACGGCTACCCCCACGACACCTATGAAGCCGCTGTCTGGGTGGGCGACAGTGGATGGCATTCGGACACACATTTCGTCGTCTGCACCGCGATGCGCCAGGACAGGCGCACCATGGAGAAGGACGAACCATGAGGAGGGTGTCGCGATGCCCAGTTCGACTAAGGCCATGGGGGTGCTCACCGTGGGTGGGCTGGTCGCCGTGACGGCCTACACCGTGGCTCTCGGAAGCAATGGCTGGCTGTGGTTCGGATGGGTCGTCCTCGGCCTGCTGACGCTGGGGATGGTGGCATCGCGCACCTGAGACGCACGCTGTGTGATCCTCAGGCTCGGGGTATTCCCCCGTCCGGGTGTACGCCCGGCTGGTATTTCGGCAGCCGGGCGGTGATCTTCATGCCCGCGCCGACCGCGGTCTCGATGACGAGACCGTGGTCGTCGCCGTACACCTGGCGGAGCCGTTCGTCGACGTTGCTCAGGCCGATGCCGCCCGAGGGGCTCGTCTCGCCGGAGAGGATGCGGCGCAGCACCTCGGGGTCCATGCCGACGCCGTCGTCCTCGATGACGACGAGTGCCTCCGCGCCCGCGTCCTGGGCGGTGATGCTGATGTGGCTCTTGTCCAGCCTGCCCTCCAGGCCGTGCTTCACCGCGTTCTCCACGAGGGGCTGGAGGCAGAGGAAGGGCAGGGTGACGGGCAGGACCTCCGGGGCTATCTGCAGGGTGACGGAGAGGCGGTCGCCGAAGCGGGCCCGGACCAGGGCCAGGTAGTGGTCGATGGCGTGGAGTTCGTCGGCGAGGGTGGTGAAGTCGCCGTGCCTGCGGAACGAGTAGCGGGTGAAGTCGGCGAACTCCAGCAGCAGTTCGCGGGCGCGCTCGGGGTCGGTGCGGACGAACGAGGCGATCACGGCGAGCGAGTTGAAGATGAAGTGGGGGGAGATCTGGGCGCGCAGGGCCTTGATCTCGGCCTCGATGAGCCGGGTGCGGGACTGGTCGAGGTCGGCGAGTTCGAGCTGGACGGAGACCCAGCGGGCGACCTCCCCGGCCGCGCGGACGAGGACGGCGGACTCCAGAGGGGCGCAGGCGACGAGCGTGCCGTGGACGCGGTCGTCGACCGTGAGGGGGGCGACGACCGCCCAGCGGACCGGGCAGTCGAGGATGTCGCAGGTCAGACGGAACGCCTCGCCCCGGCCGCTCTCCAGGGGGCCGGCCAGACGCTCCATGATCTCGGCGCGGTGGTGCTCCCCCACGCCCTCCCAGACGAGGACCGACTCGTGGTCGGTGAGGCACAGCGCGTCCGTGCCGAGCAGGGTGCGCAGCCGCTTGGCCGATCTGCGGGCCGTCTCCTCGGTGAGTCCGGCGCGCAGCGGGGGCGCGGCGAGCGTCGCGGTGTGCAGGGTCTGGAACGTGGCGTGCTCCACGGGTGTGCCGAGGCCGCCCAGGCTTCTGCCCGGTCGGGCCGTCCGGCGACCGAGCCAGAAGCCGGCCGCGAGGAACGGCAGCACCGCGACCAGGAACCCGGCCAGGAATCCGCTGACTTCACCGCTCATCGTTCACCTCCTGCAACTGGTACACCGCCCGCGGCTCGCGGGTTCCGCTCACCTGCGCCACAGTTCGATCTCCTTGGAGGCCGCTCCGGGCTGGCCGCCGACCAGTTCCTCCGGCAGGTGGAAGCGGGCCAGGATCGACGGGGTCTCGGCAGGGACTCTGCTCGGTGTGGCCAGGGAGACCAGGACCATCGTCAGGAAGCCGAGCGGGACCGACCAGAGGGCGGGCCAGGCCAGCAGGGCGTGGAACGCGCCGGTGCCGGGGTAGCCGGCCATGGTCGCCGCGACCGCGAGCAGCGCCGCGCCGCCGCCGGCGAGCATGCCCGCGGCGGCGCCCGGCGGGGTCAGGCGCCGCCACCAGATGCCGAGGACGAGCAGCGGGCAGAAGGACGAGGCGGACACGGCGAAGGCGAGGCCGACCGCATCGGCGACCGGTAGTCCGCCCACCAGGACGCTCGCCGCGAGGGGTACGGCCATGGCGAGGACCGTGCCGAGCCGGAAGTGCCGTACCCCGCGGGCGGGCAGCACGTCCTGGGCGAGGACGCCGGCGACGGCCAGGGTGAGGCCGGACGCGGTGGACAGGAACGCCGCGAACGCGCCGCCCGCCACGAGCGCGCCGAGCAGATCGCCGCCGATGCCGCCGATCATGCGGTCCGGCAGGAGGAGTACGGCCGCGTCGGCGTCCCCGGTGAGGGTGAGTTCGGGGGCGTAGAGCCGGCCGAGGGCCCCGTAGACCGGGGGGAGGAGGTAGAAGGCGCCGATGAGGCCGAGGACGACGACCGTGGTGCGGCGGGCGGCGACGCCGTGGGGGCTGGTGTAGAAGCGGACGACGACGTGGGGCAGGCCCATGGTGCCGAGGAAGGTGGCGAGGATCAGCCCGTAGGTGGCGTAGAGGGGGCGTTCCTCGCGGCCCTCGGCGAGGGAGGTGGACATGCCGCCGTTGCTGCCGCGGTCGGCGACGGGCACGGCGTCGCCCTCGGTGAAGGTCAGCCGGGTGCCCCGCTCGACATGGTGGGTCCCGGTCGGCAGGTCGATCCGCTTCTCGTCGTGGCGGCGGCCGTCGATGGCGCCGGACACCGTGACGGTCAGCGGCTCGGCGAGCTTCAGGTCGAGGGTCGCGTCGACGCGGACGACCCGCTGCTCGCGGAAGGACGCCGGTTCGTCGAAGGCGTGGCGGGGAGCGCCGTCACCCTGCCAGGCGAGGACGAGGAAGAGCGCGGGGACCAGCAGGGCGGTGAGTTTGAGCCAGTACTGGAACGCCTGTACGAAGGTGATGCTGCGCATGCCGCCCGCGGCGACGGTCGCGGCGACGACGACGGCGACGATGACCCCGCCGAGCCACTGGGGCGCGTCGGTGAGCACGTTCAGGGTCAGTCCGGCGCCCTGGAGCTGGGGCAGCAGGTAGAGCCAGCCGACGCCGACGACGAAGGCGCCCGCGAGCCGCCGTACGGTCTTGGAGGCGAGCCGGGCCTCCGCGAAGTCGGGCAGGGTGTAGGCGCCCGAACGGCGCAGCGGGGCGGCGACGAACAGCAGCAGCACGAGGTATCCGGCGGTGTAGCCGACCGGGTACCAGAGCATGTCGGGGCCCTGGACGAGGACGAGGCCCGCGATGCCGAGGAAGGAGGCGGCGGACAGGTACTCGCCACTGATCGCGGCCGCGTTGAGGCGAGGGCCTACGGTGCGGGAGGCGACGTAGAAGTCGGAGGTCGTGCGGGAGATACGCAGGCCGAACGCGCCGACGAAGACGGTCGCCACGACGACGAGGGCGACCGCGGGGACGGCGTAGTTCTCGTTCATGCCGGCTTCTCGCTCATGCGGGCTTCTCGCTCATGCTGGGTTCTCGTTCCTGCTGGGCTTCCGGTCGGCTGGGGCGCGGTGGGTCTCAGCGGTCCTCGACGAGGCGTACGAGGTCCTGTTCGTTGCGTTCGGCGCGCCGTACGTGCCAGCGGGCGAGGAGGACCAGCGGGGGGTAGATGCCGAAGCCGAGGACGGCCCACTCCAGGCCGGCGCCGTCCGGCATGGCGGCGAAGACCAGCGGCAGCGGGGCGACCAGCAGGACGAGGACCGCGAACACCGCGAGGGCGGCCCGGAGTTGGCTGCGCATGAGGGAGCGGACGTAGGTGTGGCCGAGGGTGGTCTGTTCGTCGATCTCGGTGCGCGGGCGGTGCTGGCCGGAGCGGTGCGGGTGTCTCCCGGCCGGGCGGAGCCGGGAGTGCGGGAGTGTGCGGCGGGGCACGCCGGTGACGACGACGCGCCGTTCGGTGGGGTCCTGGGGCATGCCGTCTCCTTCAGCCCGTGGTCCGACGCATCAGCAGATCGCGCAGTTCGCGGGCGTGGCGGCGGCTGACCTGGAGTTCCACGGAGCCGACGAGCACACTGACCGTGCCCGCGTCGAGGCGGAGTTCGCCGATGTGGCGCAGGGCGACGAGGTGGCGGCGGTGGATGCGGACGAAGCCGCGGGCGCGCCAGCGTTCCTCGAGGGTGGAGAGCGGGATGCGGACGAGATGGCTGCCCTGCGAGGTGTGCAGTCGGGCGTAGTCGCCCTGGGCCTCCACATGGGTGATGTCGTCGACGGCGACGAAGCGGGTCACTCCGCCGAGCTCGACGGGTATCTGGTCGGGGTCGGGTTCGTGGACCGGTATCGGCGTGGCGGCGCCGCGCAGTTGGGCGGCTCGGCGTACCGCCTCGGCGAGCCGTTCCCGGCGGACGGGCTTGAGGACGTAGTCGACGGCCTTGAGGTCGAAGGCCTGCACGGCGAAGCCCTCGTGGGCGGTGACGAAGACGACGAGCGGGGGCCGGGCGAAGCCGGTGAGGAGCCGGGCGAGGTCGAGGCCGTCGAGTCCGGCCATGTGGATGTCGAGGAAGACCACGTCGATCGCCTCGGGTCCGGCGGGCCCGGACTCCAGGGCGCGGTTGATCCGGCGCAGGGCCTCGGTGGCATCGCCGGCGCCCTCGGCGCTGCTGATCCGCGGATCCGCGTTCAGCAGGTACAGCAGTTCCTCGAGGGAGGGTTTCTCGTCATCGACGGCGAGCGCGCGCAGCATGAACCCGGAGTGTAGGAGTAATTCGTACGCCTGCACATGTCCGCGCGCCGGAGGCATTCCGGGCGCGCGCCGCGGGCGCCGGTCGCTGGATACAGTGCCCGCATGAACAGCAAGTCAGCGGCGTTCGACGAGCTCGATCGCAAGATCATCACGGCGCTGATGGCGAACGCGAGGACCAGCTTCGCCGAGATCGGCTCGGCCATCGGTCTTTCGGCCACCGCGGTCAAGCGGCGAGTGGACCGGCTGCGGGAGACCGGGGTGATCACGGGGTTCACGGCCACGGTGAAGCCGGCGGCGCTCGGATGGCGTACGGAGGCGTACGTGGAGGTGTACTGCGAGGGCGCGGCGCCGCCCCGGCGGCTGGCGGAGGTGGTGCGCAACCATCCGGAGATCACGGCGGCGATGACGGTGACCGGTGGCGCGGACGCGCTGCTGCATGTGCGGGCCGTCGATGTGGAGCACTTCGAGGAGGTGCTGGAGCGGATCCGCACCGAGCCGTTCATCCGGAAGACGATCAGTTACATGGTGCTGTCGCATCTGCTGCCCGAGGCTCCGGAGGCCGCCGCCACCGCCGACGCACCGAACGTGCGCTGAGCGGGTTCAATACGCAGTATCACTGCGTGAACACGCAGCGCTCGTCGCTTGTCGGGCGTCTGTCCTGATTCCTACCGTGGTGTCATCCCCAGCCGACACCGCAGGAAGCGGAGAGACCCTCTGTGCCCGACAGCCGTGTGCCGCGCCTTCGGCGCTTTCTCGTCTGCGAACCCAGACACTTCGCCGTGCAGTACTCGATCAATCCCTGGATGCATCCGGACGCCCCCGTGGACGTCGACCTCGCCCGTGAGCAGTGGCAGGCGCTGATCCGCGCCTACCGGGACCACGGCCACACCGTGGAGACCGTGGAGCCGGTGGCGGCGCTGCCCGACATGGTCTTCGCGGCCAACTGCGCGCTCGTCCTCGGCGGCCGTGTCCTCGGCTCGCTGTTCCACGCGCCGGAGCGGCGTCCGGAGTCCACCGCGTACGACGCCTGGTTCGAGGGCGCCGGGTACGAGGTGCACCGGGCCGAGTCGGTGTGCGAGGGGGAGGGCGATCTGGTGCCGGCCGGCCGCTTCCTCCTCGCCGGGACCGGTTTCCGGACCACGCGTGAGGCCCACCGTCAGGCGCAGGAGTTCTTCGGCGTCCCGGTGATCAGCCTCCAGCTGGTGGACCCGCGGTTCTACCACATGGACACCGCCCTGTTCGTGCTCGACGACGGGGAGGACGGCAACATCGCGTACTACCCGGAGGCGTTCTCCCCCGGCAGCCGCGCGGTCCTCGCCCGGCTGTACCCGGACGCGGTGATCGCCAGCCGTGAGGACGCGCTGGCCTTCGGGCTGAACTCGGTGTCCGACGGCCGCCATGTGTTCATCTCGTCCCGCGCCAAGGAACTCGCCGACCAGCTCGACCGGCAGGGCTATGTGCCCGTCCCGCTCGACCTGTCGGAGTTCCAGAAGGCCGGCGGCGGCATCAAGTGCTGCACGCAGGAGCTCCGCCCGTGAAGCTGGAGACCCGGCCCCCGTTCCCCCGCCCTCGCCCGGCGTTCCGCTCCATGACCCAGGAGGCCCGCTCATGACCGCTCCCGTCCGTACGCGTTCGTCGGCCGACCTCATCCGTGCCGAGGAGCCCGTCCTCGCGCACAACTACCATCCGCTTCCCGTCGTCGTCGCCCGTGCCGAGGGCACGTGGGTCGAGGACGTGGAGGGCCGCCGCTATCTGGACATGCTGGCGGGCTACTCCGCCCTCAACTTCGGTCACCGCCATCCGGCGCTGATCGAGGCCGCGCACCGCCAGCTGGACACGCTGACGCTCACGTCGCGGGCCTTCCACAACGACCGGCTGGCGGAGTTCGCGGAGTCCCTGGCCGAGCTGACGGGCCTGGACATGGTGCTGCCGATGAACACGGGCGCCGAGGCCGTGGAGAGCGGCATCAAGGTGGCCCGCAAGTGGGCGTACGAGGTGAAGGGCGTGCCCGCGGACCGGGCGACGATCGTGGTGGCCGCGGGCAACTTCCACGGCCGTACGACGACGATCGTCAGCTTCTCCACCGACCCGGAGGCGCGGGGCGGCTTCGGGCCGTTCACCCCGGGCTTCCGGGTGGTGCCGTACAACGACCTGGCCGCGCTGGAGGCGGCCGTCGACGAGACGACGGCGGCCGTGCTGATCGAGCCCATCCAGGGTGAGGCGGGTGTGCTCATCCCGGACGAGGGCTATCTGCGCGGGGTGCGGGAGGTGACCCGGCGTGCCGGATGCCTGTTCATCGCGGACGAGATCCAGTCGGGTCTGGGCCGCACCGGCCGTACGCTCGCGGTCGAGCACGAGGACGTGATGCCCGACGCCGTGCTGCTCGGCAAGGCGCTCGGCGGTGGCATCGTGCCGGTGTCGGCGGTGGTGGCGCGCCGGGAGGTGCTGTCCGTGCTGAGGCCGGGCGAGCACGGGTCGACGTTCGGTGGCAATCCGCTGGCGGCGGCGGTGGGCTCGGCGGTGGTCGAGCTGCTGCGGACCGGGGAGTTCCAGCAGCGGGCGGCCGAGCTGGGCGTCGTCCTGCGGGACGGGCTGACGGCACTGGTCGGCCGGGGCGTGGTCGGTTTCCGGGCACGGGGTCTGTGGGCGGGCGTCGACATCGACCCGGCGATCGGCACGGGCCGCGAGATCAGCCGACGGCTCATGGACCGGGGGATCCTCGTCAAGGACACCCATGGCTCGACGATCCGCCTGGCGCCGCCGCTGACGGTCACGGCCGCGGAACTCCGCTCGGCGCTGGGGACGGTGGGGGAGGTTCTGAAGGAGGGCTCCTGATCCCGGGGCCGCTCCGGTCAGCCGGGCGGCCCGTCGGCGTGCGGCTGACCCGTGGAAGGCCGCTCCCCCTGCGGGGAGCGGCTTTCACCGGTTAACGGTCGACCGGCTCGGTGAGCTGGTTGGTGTCGAAGAGGTGGTTGATGTGGCCGCCGAGTTCGGACCAGTGGGCTCCGGAGAGTTCGCCGGCGGCGCGGGCGTCGCCGCCGGCGCAGACGTCGACGAGCCGGTCGTGGTGCTCGATGGTGTTGCGCCCGCCGAGCAGGGTGGAGAACTTGCGGTACAGGATGCGGTGGATCTGCGGGTGGAGCTGCTCCACGATCCGGCTCAGCACGGGGTTGTCCGCCGCCGCGAGGGGAACGGCGTGAAAGCGGTCGTCCGCGGCGAGCGCGGCCGTGGTGTCGTTGTCGGCGACGGCCCGCTCGAAGTCCCGGTTGGCCTCGCGCATCCTCCGCAGATCCCGCTCGGTCATGACCGGCACGGCCGTCTCGACGGCGAGCTGGTCGAGGGAGCGCAGGACGGCGAGGGTCTTCTCCACGTCACGCCGATTGAGTGTGGTGACGCGGGTGTAGACGCCGGGCTTGGCCTCCACCAGACCGATCTCGGTGAGCCGGGCGAGCGCCTCGCGCACCGGGGTGCGGCTGAGACCGAGTCGCTCGGCGAGCTCACCGTCCTTGACCTTCTCGCCGGGGACGAGTTCGCCGCGCACGATGGAGTCGCGCAGCCGGTGGAAGACCTCGTCGCTGAGGAGGCGGCGGGAGACAGGGCTGTCGAGTGACATATTGCGTACAGTACATCGCTCTACGCGGCCTCTCCGGGCGTGACGCTCGCTCCGGCCCGGCGAACGAGGGCCCTGGCCAGGACGAGCGCGGGGTCGACGAGGGGGACGTCGACGGCGTCGGCGGGCAGGCCGAGGGGGATCTCGGTGCAGCCCGCGATGACCGCCTGCGCGCCCTGCGCCGTGAGCCGCCGTGCGGCGCGGCCCAGGAGCGCGGTCGCGGGCCCGTCGCGGTCACCGGCCTTCACGGCGCGGATGCCGGCCATGACCTCGCGGTCCTGGCTGTCGGTGCCGGGCAGCACGAGGCGGATGCCGACGCGGTCCAGCCACTCCTGGTAGAGGTTCGCGCGCACGGTACCGGTGGTGGCGAGCAGTCCCGCGGTGTGGATGCGGGGGCTCAGGGCCCCGAGGTGCTGGGCGACTTCGCCGATCATGTGGACGATCGGCAGACCGACGTGGTCGGCGATGCGGGGCACGAAGGCGTGGGCGGTGTTGCACGGGATGGCGATGACGGTGGCCCCGGCCTCGCGCAGGACTCGGCCGCCGTCGAGGAGCCAGGGGGTGGGATCGGGGCCGTCGCCCAGCAGGGCCTCGGTGCGGTCGGGGATGGTGGGGTCGGACCAGATGACCGTACGGAGGTGGTCCTGGTCGCTGGCACCGGGTGTGGTGGAGACGAGCTTTGCGTAGAAGTCGGCGGTGGCCGCCGGGCCCATACCGCCCAGGATGCCGATGATCTCCGGGGAGCGGCGGATCGCCGGGGAAGGACTGATCGCCAGAGCCGGATGGGTCTCCGGGGACGGCTCGCTCCCCGGAGACGGGTTGGGCTCCAGCGACGGGCTGGTCTCCCTCTCCGGCCACGGACTCGTCTCGGGCGCCGGACTGCTGCTCACTGTGCGGCTTCCTTCCGGAGGGCCACGGGCCGGGGCTCGGCCGTTCCGCCGGACGCGCGCGGGCTGCCGGGATCGACCGGGATCTCGGGCCCGGAGGCGCTGCCGGGATCGACCGGGATCTCGGGCCCGGAGGTGCTGCCGGGATCGACCGGGGCCCCGGGCCCGGCGGGCGTGCCGGGGGCGGTCGCCTCGTCGGAGCCGGTCGGGGCATCGGGCTCGCCCCGCCCGCCGCGTCCGGCCTCGCGTCGCTTCTCGGAGCTGTCGATGACCGCCGCGGCGAGGGAGTTTCCGATGACGTTCACGCCGGTGCGGGCCATGTCGACGATGAAGTCAACGCCGAGGAGCAGGGCGATGCCCTCGGCGGGCAGGCCGATGGAGTTGCCGGCGGCGATGAGGACGACGATCGAGGCGGAGGCCACACCGGCCATGCCCTTGGAGAGGATCACGAGCACGCCGACCATCAGCAGCAGCGCCGGCAACGACGTGTCGGCGCCGTACGCGTTGGCGAGGAAGACCAGGGCGGCCGCCTGGTAGAGGACGGAGCCGTCGGTGTTGAAGGAGTAGCCGAGGGGGACGACGAAGGAGGTCGTCGACCGGCTGAGACCGAACGCCTCCAGCCTGCCCATCAGAGGGGCCAGCACGGACTCCGAACTGCGGGTGACGAACGCGATCCCGGCGAGCCCGGCGATGGACCTGAGCAGTTCGACGTAGCGGACGCGGTAGAGGGCCGCGATGAGCGGGAAGAGGACGCCGACGACGACGGCCAGGCCCGTGTAGACGACCGCGATGAAGCCCAGCAGGCTGCGCAGGTTGCCGAAGCCGTAGTGGGCGACGTCGTAGGAGATGAAGCCGAGCACGCCGAGGGGCGCGATCCGGATGACGTAGCCGACGACCTGGAACATCACCGAGGCGACGGACTCCAGGACCTCGGCGAAGGGTTCCGACTTCGCTCCGATCGCGGCCATGGCGACGCCCACGAGGAGGGCGAAGGTGATCGCGCCGAGCAGGTTGCCCTCGCCGAACGCGGCGAAGATGTTCTTCGGTACGGCGTGCAGGATCAGCTCGTGGAAGTCGATGCCCTGGCTCAGGCCGTCCAGGTCGTCGGCGTCCGCCCCCTGGACCGGGGCCCCCTTGCCGATGCCCGTCAGCTTCGCCAGGCCCACGGCGATCAGCAGGACGACGGTGGTGACGATCTCGAAGTACAGGATGGCCTTGCCCGCGATCCGGCCGACCTTCTTGACCGACTCCATGCGGGCGATGCCCAGCACGATGAGGGGGAAGACCAGGGGCAGGACGACGACCTGCACCAGGTTCAGGAACACCTCCCCGAGGATCTTCATCTGCTCGCCCGCGGCCGGGGCGAGGGATCCGACGAGGGCCCCCAGTCCGACGGCGATGATCGACTGGACACCGATCGGCATCCGCAGACCTCGGCGCCAGAAGCCTGCGGGCCGGGCGGGTGGGGTGTCCGTGCCGGGGTCGAGACGGGGATGAGCGGTGCCCATGGGGACCTCCTCGGCTACGCCATATATTGCGTTCTGCATGTTGGTCGGCAACACTGAGGCCGCAGGCGGTGACCTGTCAAGGGGTCCCGTGCCGAAGCCCCGGCCCACGCCCGGCGGCAAGCGACGAGGAGCAGCAGATGTCTCAGGCCACACGCAGAGAGC
>NZ_LIRK01000189.1 GCF_001419765.1 Streptomyces torulosus | reverse complement strand
CGGTAGGGCCGGCGGCTTCGCCCCGCCCAGGGCGGCCGGGCCCGCACATGCGTCGGCGCCGGCCACCGAGCAGGCGGCCGGCGCCGACGAGGACGCGTCTCAGGGGTGGGGCGGGGTCACTCGCCGGGCCTGATGCGGCCACGCCAGGCTCCGGACTCGCCGCCGCGCTTCTCCATGTACTCCTTGAAGCGCCGCATGTCGCCCTTCACACGCCGGTCGATCATGCCCAGCATGTCGCCCGCCTTCTCGATGCCGCTGGGCTCGATGTCCATGACGAGCTCCACCCGGGTGTGCGTGTCGTCCAGGCGCTCGAAGTGGACCGTGCCCTTCTGCTTGGTGTCACCCGTGGTCGTGCGCCATGTGATCCGCTCGTCCGGAAGCTGGTCGACGATCTCGGTGTCGAACTCGCGCTTCACCCCGCCGACCTTGGTCGTCCAGTGGTTGTGGCGGTCGTCGATCTGCCGGACCTCCTCGACCCCTTCCATGAACTGCGGGAACTCCTCGAACTGGGTCCACTGGTTGTAAGCGGTGTGGACGGGGACCTCGACTTCCACCGCTTCCTTGACCCTGCTCATCTGAGACCTCCTCGATGCGGTTCTCACCCCGACCGGACCGTCACGGGGCCGGACCGGGGCCTCTGCACGGCGACCGGGTACCCGTGGATCACTCGCCTACGACCGATGCCGCGATCGGATCTCCTCCGGGACGGTCGCGACCGCGCCGACCGGGGTCCCCCGTCACCGGGGGCGGTCGACAAAAGGTCACGTCGTCACGGTTGCGAACGCCGGGTTTGGCGTGAAAATGGGGCCGCGCGATGTGTCTGCTTCGTGACGAGGTCGGGCTCCCCCGGTGGGACAGCGCACTCCGCTGGCAGGGGTCCAGCGGACGCCGGGGCGGCATCGGCGGCGGTGGCCGCCGGTGGCGGGACCGATCCGCTGGTCGCCGACGCGGACGGGAAGGCGGCAGCCATGGACTGGTGGCGGGACGCGGCATGTGCCCACGAGGACCCCGAACTCTTCTTTCCCGTGGCCGTCACCGGGGCCGCCCTGCGGGATCAGCAGGCCAGGGCGAAGGCGATCTGCCGGCGCTGCCCGGTGATCCACCCCTGTCTGACGTGGGCGCTCCAGGCGACCGGCGCGCAGGGGGTTTGGGGCGGTACGTGCGAGGAGGAACGGCGCGGGCTGCTCCGGGGTAGGGCCCAGGGAGAATCGGCGCTCGGCGTCACCGGCTCGGCGTGAATCGGTGAAACGGGTCGGCCGCGGCCCTCGTCGCCCGTGGGACACCCCCGTCCGACCGCTGCCGTAGGCTGGCCGTAACAGCCATGCGGGCTTCTCGTCTTCGTCAGCCGTCAGCCGTTCCCGACCACTGTGAACGAACGAGGTCGACGGGCGGAACCGGGCAGTCCCCTTTCGACGGGGCTTGGTGTGACGGTGTACGAAGACCCGGCGCGCATGCTCGTGGCGCTCACCCGGGCCAGCCATCTGACGACGTTCGAGGAGATGTCCGCCCTCGTCGCGACGCACGCGGAGCGTGCCGGACTCGGCCGGACCAGTATCTTTCTGGCCGATCTGCAGCAGGACGTGCTGCGGGAGGTGACCGGCCGCGGCATCGACGCCGGAGACGGCGGCGAGGAACTCCGCGTCGACGCCACTCTGGCGGGCCGGGCCTTCCAGAAGGGCCTGGGCGGCGCGGTGACCGACGGACGCGGGCGGCACTGGATCCCCGTGGTGGACGGCACCGAACGCCTCGGGGTGCTGCGCGTCGACGTCACCGCCGCCGACCCGGACCGGGAGGCGATGCAGGACCTCGCGTCCCTGCTGGGGCTGATGCTGGTGTCCAAGCGCGGCTACAGCGACTCCTACGCCCGCCTCACCCGCACCCGGCGGATGAGCCCCTCCGCGGAGATGCAGTGGACCCTGATGCCGCCGCAGACGTTCTCCGACGGCAGGGTGACGATCGCGGCCGCGATGGAACCGGCGTACGAGACCGCCGGGGACGCCTTCGACTACGCCCTGGCCGCGGACGTCGCCCATCTGGCCATCTTCGACGCCATGGGCCACGACACGGCCGCAGGGCTCACCGCGAACCTGGCCATCGCCACCTGCCGCAGCCACCGCCGCCGGGGAGCCGGACTGTCCGAGGCGGGCAGCGCGGTCGAGGCGGCGCTCCTCGAACAGTTCCGGCGCAGCCGCTACGCCACCGGCATCCTCGCCGACCTCGACCTCACGACCGGGTACCTGAGCTGGGTCAACTACGGGCACCCCCCGCCCGTGCTCATCCGCGGCGGCCGCTGGGTCACCATCCTGGCCTGTCCGCCCACCCACCCCCTCGGCACCGACCTGGGCCTGTCCGCCACGGTCTGCCGGGAGCAGCTGGAACCGGGCGACCGGCTGCTGTTCCATACCGACGGCGTCACCGAGGCGCGCGACACCAGCGGACACGAGTTCGGCCGCGACCGCTTCGTCGACTTCGTCGTCCGCCACCACGCCGACGGCGTCCCGCTGCCCGAGACACTGCGCCGGCTGGTCCACGCGGTCCTCGACTACCACGACGGATTCCTGGCCGACGATGCCACAGTCCTGTGCTGCGAGTGGCACGGCAATACGCCGCAGTGACACTCGATCCGGGGCCCGTCACCCGTTGCCGGTCCGTTGCCCGTGACCAGCGGGCGTGCCGCAGGTGCGGAGGTGGGCGTCTGCTGGAGTTGGCGGTGTGCGGGAGGTGGCGGTGTGCGCGAGGTGGCGGTGTGCGGGAGGTGGCCGTCAGTCGCCGTGCCGACGGGTCCCGTTCCGGTGGCTCCGGCCCGCTACCCCGGCTCCGCTGTGCCGCTGCCGGTCGGCCGCCTGTCCGTCCGCCGACCGTCCGTCCGCCGCCTGCCCATCCTCCGCCCGGCCGTTCGCCGTCGGCTCCGCGCCGTCCTGCTGACGCAGGCGTATCTCCACGTGGCCGTCGGTGATCCGGGTGTCGAAGGCGGGCTGGGGCGCGGTGGCGGGGCCGCGTACGTTCCAGCCGTCCGAGAGGCGGAAGACACTGCCGTGCCAGGGGCACTGGACGCATCCGTCCGCGACGATGCCCTCGGACAGCGGTCCCGCGAGGTGGCTGCACCGCTCGGCCAGCGCGTGGAGCGTCCCGCCGGTCTCGCGTACGACCAGGACCGGCACGTCGTCCACGGCACGCCGTACGGCCCGGCCGACGGGGAACTCGTCGACGGTGCCGATCCTGCGCCAGCCCTGCGACACGACGTGCGGGACCTCTTCGGCGTGGTTGGCGCCGGACGCCTGGCGGTAGGCGAGGTGGCCGCCGAGCATGCCGCCGGCGCCGACCGCCGTCAGCCCCAGGAAGCCGTAGGCACGGCCGGCGAGCGTACGGCCCCGGGCGCGTGAGACGAGCGAGGCGGCGTAGAGGCCGACCGCCGCCACATTGGCTGCGGCGTGCACGAGTCCGACGCGCTGCTGCTGGCGGTGGAGTTCCGCCCAGTCGACGGCGCCGGCCAGGGCGGCCGGAGCGGCGGCCGCCAGTCCGACGCCGACGAGGAGGCCGGCCTCACGGGAGCGGCCTGGCCGCAGATCCAGGACGGCGGCGGAGAGCCAGCTGCCGATCGGCACCTGGACCAACAGGGGATGGACCGGGTGCCCCAGCCAGCGGCCGTGCAGCACGTCCCGGCCGCGCCCCAGCGGCAGGGACCGCACCCGCTCGCGGAGCACGCCGATCACCGCGTCGCCCCGTGGCTCCCGCTCCAGCCGGTCCAGCAGCCACAGGACCCGGTTCTGCGCCGTCCGACGACGTGATGTTGCGCTCATGACCTGCGGGTCCCCGCCGCTAGCGACGGCAAACAGCCGGGCCGATCGCACACCCGATCCCAACATGCACCATTCACCCGATTGGATAGCTTTGTGAAATATGTAATAGTTATGCCTGCGAGACCTCTACCCGAGGGAGTACGGCCGCATGATCCACGGAGCCCACCCGAACGCTCCTGTCACAACCCGCCACGTGAACATCGCCCGCGCCCGTGACTGCGACAACTGTCGCGGCTGGGGAAGCGTCGTCAACCAGGGACAATTCGAACTCTGCCCTGCCTGCCAGAGCCCGGCCCAGACCCCGTGAGGACGTTCAGCCTTCCGCAGCGCGCCGAGGGCGCCGGACCGTTCGTCACGCGGCTCACCTGGCAGCCGCCCGGCGGCGGTACCGCCATCTGGGAGTCGCGGCTCGCCCGGCGCCGCGGACTCATCACCGTCCATCCGCCCGGAGCGACCGCCGCCCATCAGGCCAGGGCCGACGACACCGCCGTCGCCCGGCTGCGCAGGCTCAACGCGATCGCCGCCACCGCGTTCGTCCTCGGCGGAGCGCTCTTCGCCGTGGGCGCCGCCGTCGCCCAGTTAGGCTCCGGCGACGCCACCACCTGCGCGTCGATCTACTTCGTCGGCGGCCTGTGCTTCACCACCGGCGGCTATGTGTCCCTGCTCCAGGTGATCAACGCGCCTCGCCATGTACCAGGGGGCGCAGGCGCTCTGGTCACCCAGCGCTGGCGATGGTGGAGCTACGAGCCGGCGCGGGCCGACTGGCTGAGTACGTTCGTGCTGTTCGCCGGCACCCTGGTGTTCGCCGTCAACCTGCTCGACTCCTTCCTGCAGGGGCTGACCGTGCAACAGATCAACCGTCTGATCTGGGCGCCCGACGTGATCGGCTGTGTGCTGTTCCTGATCTCCGGGCACCTCGCCCTCGTCGAGATCTGCCACGGTCGACCGCGCCTGCTGCCGCGCGACCTCGGCTGGTGGATCGTCGCCGTGAACCAACTCGGCTCCGTCCTCTTCATGGTCGCGGCGATCGCCACCTACAGCCGCCCGACCACCGGCGACCTGGTCAACGCCGACATCGCCAACTGGGGCACCCTCACCGGCGCCCTCTGCTTCCTCGCCGGCGGCCTCCTCCAACTCTTCGAACGGCCCTAGCCATCCAGGCTCATCGGGTAGCCGTCGGCCCATGCCGGACGGCGAACACCCGCTGGGCCGTCCGCCCTCTCCCGCTGTCGAGCCCCGCTGTCGAGCCCCGGAGCTTGGACCTGGCGAAGGCGGTCGCTCTGCCGGTGGCCGGAGTCGCGGCACTCCGTTCGCTGCGCGCCGCCGGGCTCGGGCCGGGCAGAAGGGTGTTGATCACCGGGGCCTCCGGTGGGGTGGGCCGGTTCGCCGTCCAGTTGGCGGCGCGGGCCGGCGCCCACGTGATCGCGTCCGTGGGTTCACCGGCCCGCGGAGAGGGGCTGGTCGAGGTCGGCGCCGACGAGGTGCTGATCGGCTTGGAGGGACTCGACCGACTGGTCGACGTGGTCATCGACAGTGTCGGCGGCCCCCCAACTGGTCGCGGCAGGGAACCTGCTCGCTCCTGGGGGCAGCATGCAGAGCGTCGGCTGGACTTCCGGTGAGCCTGCGGTCTTTCCTCCGTATGCGACCGTCGGCCCGTCCAAGTCGCTGACGTCCTTCGTCATCGAGGGCGACACCGGCCCGGACCTGGCCGCCCTCACCGATCTCGCCGCTGAGGGAGCCGTCACCGTCGAGATCGGTTGGCAGGGGCCCTGGGACCGGTTCGCCGAAGCCGCCGAGGCCCTGCGCGGGCGCCGGGTCGCAGGAAAGGCGGTGCTGCGGGTGTCACGCGGTGAGCCACGCACGTCGGCGTTTCACCCGCAGGACTGGCAGAGTCCTGCGACCGGCGAAGCCCTTACGCGTTCAGCGCCGCCAGCACCACCGACTTGGCTTCCTCCTGGATCTGGGTCAGGTGGTCGGGGCCGTGGAAGGACTCGGCGTAGATCTTGTAGACGTCCTCCGTGCCGGAGGGGCGGGCCGCGAACCAGGCGTTGGCGGTGGCGACCTTGATGCCGCCGAGGGCGGCGCCGTTGCCGGGGGCCTCGGTGAGGACCGTGGTGACCGGTTCGCCGGCGAGGGTGTCGGCGGTGACCTGGCGCGGGGAGAGCTTGGCGAGCAGGGCCTTCTCCTCGCGGGTGGCCGGGGCGTCGACGCGCGCGTAGGCGGGGGCGCCGAACCGGTCGGTGAGCCCCGCGTAGTGCTGCGACGGGGTCCTTCCCGTGACCGCCGTGATCTCGGAGGCGAGCAGCGCCAGGATGATGCCGTCCTTGTCGGTGGTCCACACCGAGCCGTCGCGGCGCAGGAACGACGCGCCCGCCGACTCCTCGCCGCCGAAGCCGAGCGTGCCGTCGGACAGGCCGTCCACGAACCACTTGAAGCCGACGGGGACTTCGACCAGTTCACGGCCGACGTCCGCCGCGACCCGGTCGATCATGCTGGACGACACGAGGGTCTTACCGATCCCGGCACCGGCCGGCCACTGCTCCCGGTGGGAGAACAGGTAGGAGATCGCCACGGCCAGATAGTGGTTGGGGTTCATCAGGCCGCCGTCCGGGGTGACGATGCCGTGCCGGTCGGCGTCGGCGTCGTTCCCCGTGGCGATGTCGAACCGGTCGCGCCGCTCGATGAGCGAGGCCATGGCGTACGGCGAGGAGCAGTCCATGCGGATCTTGCCGTCCCAGTCCAGCGTCATGAAGCGCCAGGTGGGGTCGGTGAGCGGGTTCACCACCGTCAGGTCGAGCCGGTGCTGTTCGGCGATCCGGCCCCAGTAGGCGACGGAGGCGCCGCCCAGCGGATCGGCGCCGATGCGCACACCCGCGGAGCGGATCGCGTCCAAATCCAGCACGGCGGGCAGATCGGCGACGTAGGTGCCGAGGAAGTCGTGGCGGCCGGTGCCGGGGGCGGCGAGGGCACGGGTGTACGGGATGCGCCGTACGTCCTTCAGGCCGCCGGTGATGATCTCGTTGGCGCGGTCCTGGATCCAGGAGGTCGCCTCGGAACCGGCGGGGCCGCCGCTCGGCGGGTTGTACTTGAAGCCTCCGTCGGCGGGCGGGTTGTGCGAGGGGGTGACCACCACGCCGTCGGCGAGGGCCGAGGTGCGACCGCGGTTGTGGGTGAGGATGGCGTGCGAGACCGCCGGGGTGGGCGTGTAGCCGTCGGCCTGGTCGATGAGGACGGTCACGTCGTTGGCGGCGAACACCTCCAGCGCCGTGATCCGCGCCGGCTCGGACAGGGCGTGCGTGTCGGCCCCGAGGAAGAGGGGGCCGTCGGTGCCCTGGGCGGCGCGGTACTCGCAGATGGCCTGGCTGGTGGCGGCGATGTGGTCCTCGTTGAACGCCGCCGCGAGGGACGAGCCGCGGTGTCCCGAGGTGCCGAACGCCACCCGCTGCCCGGGCTCGGCCGGGTCGGGGTGCAGCGCGTAGTACGCCGTGACCAGGCGGGCCACATCGACGAGGTCGTCGGGTCCGGCGACCTGCCCCGCTCGCGCGTCCTGCATTTCCCGCTCCTCCGCAAGGGTCGACCGTTGGGTACGGCCCTCATTCTCCCCTGCCGGGCCCGTCGGGACGCGCACCGGGCGGACGTTGTGGCGAACGTTGTGGCCCACGTCCCGCGAGTGCGACGATGCGGGTCGGCCATCGAAGGGACACCGACGTGACGCAGGAGCGCCAACGGCCGCCCGCCGCCGTACTGTTCGACGCCCTGGGCGCCGACTACGAGAGGGCCTTCGCCCATGCCCCGGCGCATCTGGCGGCGTTGGAGTGGCTGATCGAGCGGCTGCCTCCCGGCGCGCGGACGCTGGACGTGGGCAGCGGCACCGGGCGGCCCACCGCGGCGGCGCTGGTGAAGGCGGGGCACTCGGTGCTGGGGGTCGACGTCTCCCCCGTCATGGTGGAACTCGCCCGACGCCAGGTCCCCGAGGCCGAGTTCCGTCGCACGGACGTCCGTGAACTCCCGCTGGAGGCGGACTCGTTCGACGGCGTGTGCGTGTTCTTCTCGCTGCTGCAGATGACCCGCGCCGAACAGTCGGCCGTGCTGCGGCGGCTGGCCCTGGCCCTGCGGCCCGGCGGGCATCTGGTGCTGGCCACCGTGCCGGCGGACGTCGAGGACGTCGAGGTGGTCTTCATGGGCCAACCGGTCCGCGCGACCAGCTTCGCCGAGGACGACGTCGTCGCCACGGTGGAGGCGGCGGGCCTGACGGTGCTGTCCCGGCACACCACCCTCTTCACCCCGGACCACCCGGGCTCCGGCCCCGAGCCGCACCTCTTCCTGCACTGCCGGCGCGACGGGACCGACCGCTGAACCGAGGACGCGGGGTGCGGGCGGCCACCCCGGTCCGCCGAACGGCTCGCGGGGGCGGGCCGCGCCGGGGCGCGTGCGCCCGCGGGTGCGGTTACCGTCGGCGGTATGGGCAGTGATCTTGGTGGCTGGCGGCGGTGCCTGCTCGGCGGGGCGGTGTTCGCCGTGTGCATGGTCGGCACGACGCTGCCGACCCCTCTCTACGGCCTCTACCAGGAGAAGTTCGGCTTCTCCGAGCTGACGGTCACCGTCGTCTACGCCGTCTACGCCGTCGGGGTCATCGGGGTGCTGCTCCTGGCGGGCGATGTCTCGGACTCCGTGGGCCGCCGCCCGGTGCTGCTGTGGGGGCTGGGGTTCGCGGCAGCGAGCGCCGTCTGCTTCCTGTGCGCCACCGCGATGGGCTGGCTCTACGCGGGACGGCTGCTGTCGGGCCTGTCGGCGGGCCTCTTCACCGGGGCCGCCACGGCGTACGTCATGGAACTGGCGCCGCCCGGCGGTTCCTCGCGTGCGACGTTCGTGGCGACCGCCGCGAACATGGGCGGCCTCGGCTGCGGTCCGCTGCTGGCGGGGGTGCTGGCCGAGTACGCCGACTGGCCGCTGTATCTGCCGTTCGCCGTTCACCTCGCCCTGGTGGCCTGCTCGGCCGTCGTTCTACTGCGGCTTCCGGAAACCGTGCGGGAGCGTCGTCCGCTGAGCACCGTACGGCCCGAGCGGCCGGGCCTGACCCCGGGTGTCCGGGCGGTGTTCGCGCCGGCGGCGACCGCGTCCTTCGTGGGGTTCGCGCTGTTCGGGGTGTTCACATCGGTCAGCCCGGCCTTCCTCGCGCAGTCCCTGGGCGTGCGCGACCACGCGGTGAGCGGTCTGGTCGTCGCGCTGGCCTTCTTCGCGTCCACCGGCGGGCAGTTGGCCGTCGGCCCGGTCGGGGTCGGCCGGTCGCTGCCGCTGGGGTGTGCCGCGCTCCTGACCGGTCTGGCGCTGCTGGCGGGTGCACTGCGGTGGGATTCGCTGCCGCTGGTCGTGCTGAGCGCGCTCGTCGGCGGCGCCGGGCAGGGGCTGGCGTTTCGCGGGGCGCTGTCGGCCGTGGCCCGCGCCGCCGAGGCGGACCGTCGCGCGGCCGCGATCTCCGCGCTCTTCGTGGTGGCCTACACAGGCATCTCCCTTCCTGTCATCGGGATGGGGCTGCTGACGGAGCCGATCGGCCTGGAGAGCGCCGGCCTGGTGTTCATCGCCTGCATGGCGCTGCTGGTGTCGGCGGCGGGCCTCTATCTCCTGCGCCGCCCGGTGCCCGCGCCGGAGGCCGGCGGGGTGCGCTGAGCGTCCGGCCCGACCGCGGCGGGGCGCCGTCTCGATCCGGTGCCCGCGCGGGTCGGACCGGTGCCCGCGCGGGTCGGACCGGTGTTCGCGCGGGTCAGTCCGGTGTCCGCGCTGTGCGGTCCTGTGCCCGCGCGGGGCGGTAGCGCTCGGCGAGCCGGGCGAGGGCGACGGCGCCGAGCAGGAGACCGAAGTCCCGCAGAGCGACGTCGTAGTAGCCGGGAATGGTCAGCAGGTTGACGATGATGCCAGCGAGCCAGCCGGCCACGAGCCAGCCGCCGAACCGCGGGGCGAGGGCGACGGTGAGGCCGGCGACGATCTCGACGACGCCGACGGCGTACATGGCGGCCTGGGCGCTGCCCGGGACCAGGTCGTCGATCCACGGGGCGAGGTAGGTCGGCCAGTCCACGAGCAGGTTGGCGAACTTGTCCAGGCCGAACAGGATCGGCGCCACGGCGAATCCCGTCCGCAGGATCCAGAACGCCTGGTAGGCGGGGTCGGCGGCCAGGGCGCGCCGAGGCGTGACCGGTGTGGTGCTGAGGGTGGACGGCATGACGCCCCTCCTTCTATCGACAAGGTTCACTATCAATAGAAGCCTTGTGCATCTCTTAAGTCAATGACTGTTGGTTTTACACTGGTGTGCGTGGACCACTCGAACGAAGCACCCGGCGGTGATGTCTCCGCCGTCGCGGCCCTGGACGAGCCGACGCGCCGACGGCTGTACGACCACGTGACGCGGCAGTCCGGCCCGGTCGGCCGGGACGACGCCGCCCGGGCCCTGGGTCTGGCGCGGCAGACGGCGGCCTTCCATCTCGACCGGCTGGCAGCCGAGGGGCTGCTGGAGGTGGTGTACGAGCGGCGCAGCGGACGCAGCGGCCCGGGCGCCGGCCGGCCCGCGAAGCTGTACCGGCGCTCCGGGAGGCAGATCAGCGTCACCCTGCCCGAGCGACGCTACGAGCTGGCCGGGCGGCTGCTGGCGCAGGCGGTGGAGGAGTCCGACGCGACAGGCGAAGCGGTCCGTGAGGTGCTGCACCGCAAGGCGACGGAGCTGGGCGAGCAGTTGGGCGAGCGGGAGACCGCCGGGGTGATGGACCTGCTGGAACGCCACGGCTTCGAGCCGTGCCTCGACGGGGAGGCGATCGTGCTCGGCAACTGCCCGTTCCATGTGCTGGCCCGCGAGCACACCGAGACGGTGTGCGGAATGAACCTGCATCTGCTGCGGGGCGTGCTGAGCACGCTCGGCGAGGACGGCTGGGAGGCCCGCCTCATGCCCTCCCCCGGCCACTGCTGCGTCCGCCTGCTGCCCGTCGCCTGACCGTCGCGCACCGGAGGGGAAGCACACCGGGGAGGCCGCCGTCAGCGCTTCCACCCCGCGTAGGGGCCCTTTCCGGTCGGCTCAGCGGTTCCGGTGCCGGGTCGGCTCCGTGGGCGCCGGCCGGGTCGCCGTAGGCTCCGTGGCCGCCGGCTGGGTCGCCGCCCAGCCGGCGAGCAGCCTCAGACGGTCCTCGGAGGCGGTGCCCGGCTCGGCGGTGTAGAGGGTCAGGTCGTGGACGACGCGCGGCGACAGGGGGAGGTCCAGGGCGCGGTACGCCAGGTCCAGGCCGCCCACCTCGGGGTGCCGCAGCCGCTTGACGCCCTCGTGGCGGCTACGGACGTCGTGCGCGGCCACATGGCCCGGCGCAGCGGGCACGGCCGACGGCAGGGCACGGTACGACAGCCCGGCGAGGAAGCGGCCGAGCGCATCGGTCACACTCGGTGCCGCGGACCACGCCCCCGTTCCCCCACCTCTCAGGGACCCACCATGACGACCTTCGCCCTCATCGGCGCCGGTGCCGGCCTCGGACTGGCCGCCGCCCGCCGCTTCGGCACCGCCGGTCACACCGTCGCCCTCATCGCCCGCGGCGTCGAGCGCCTCGACGCCCTGACCGCCGAACTCGCGCGCGACGGTGTCCAGGCCCGCGGCTTCACCGCCGACGCCCTGGACCCCGCGTCGCTGGCCACGGCCCTGCGGACCGCCGCCGACGCCCTCGGCCCCGTCGAGATCCTCCAGTACAGCCCTGCTGTGCGCGCCGACTTCATGAAGCCGGTCCTCGACACCACCGCCGACGACCTCGACGCGCCCCTCACGTTCTCTGTCAAGGGCCCCGTCACCGCGGTGAACGCCGTCCTGCCCGGCATGCGCGAACTCGGCCGCGGCACACTCCTGTTCGTCAACGGGGGCAGTGCCGTACGCCCCCACCCGGAACGCGCCGGCACCTCCGTCGCCTTCGCCGCAGAGAGCGCCTACGCGCGTATGCTCCACGACACGCTCGCCCCGGAGAACATCCACGCCGCCCAGCTGATCGTCCCCGGCGCCATCCACCCCGACTCCGAACACAGCAACCCCGACACCCTGGCCGGACGCCTCTACGCCATGCACACCGAGCGGGACGGCTTCCGCCACTACGCCGAGGCCCTGCCCGACTGATCCGCCCCGACGGGCGCCGACCCGACGGGCGTTGGCGGGGTGGCGGGCCCCCGGTTCAGCGGCGTCCGCCGAACTCCCAGTCGTGGACCTCGATGTCGGCATACCGGTCCGCGGTCAGGACGGCACGCGCCTCGTCCGGGTCGGTGGCCCTGACCAGCACGGCCGTGCCCAGCCAGGTCTCGCCGTCGTCGGACAGCAGCGGCCCGTACGCGACCAGCCCGTCGTGGCCGGGCGGCACGGTGAGGTCGGCGGGCCCGCCCGAGCCGAGGCCGAGCACCAGGTACCGGTTGCCGCCGGCCCGGCCACCGGGGAACTCCCACATGGTGCGCCCCAGCAGATTGCGCCACCGGCGCAGCAGGACGTCGCGGTAGGCGCCCGCCTGGTAGTTGGGTTCGTCGAAGGCGAACGCGCGGGCGGCGGCGGGATCCGGCAGGTCGACGATGTGGACACTGCCGGTGGGAGTCTCGCCGTCCTCGGCGAAGGTCGGGCCGCGGGCGATCAGCTGTTCCGCGTACTGATCCATGTAGGACCAGTGCGCTTCCACCAGCTCCTCACGCAGGGGGAGGGAGCCGGGCCGGTCGCGGTGGTAGCAGAGGAACTCCATGGACACAGACCCTCGCCGACATCAGGCGCCGCCTCAACCGACTTTCGTGATCACGGGCGCAGGGCCCTGTCCTGACCCACGCCGAGCGTGGTCCTGACGACCGATCGGTAGTACGTACTCCCCCTACGTGCTTCCCCGGATGCGTCGGGCCCACCGCCGATCTTTGATCGGGTCATCGAGGGTAGGCCGGGATTCCGGTGTCGCCGAGTCCGCGTGCGTGGCCGGCGTACGTACCCCGCAGGGCGGGCCGGGCGCTGAGCTAGATCCGCTCGCCGGACTGTCGCGGGGGCAGGCGGTCGGCGACGTACTCGGTGAGGTCGAGGAGGCGGTTGGTGTAGCCCCCTTCGTTGTCGTACCAGCCGAAGATCTTGACCAGGTCGCCGTGCGCCTGGGTCAGCGGGGCGTCGAGGACGCACGAGGCGGGGTCGCCCACGATGTCGCGGGACACGATCGGCGCCTCGGACACCCGCAGGACGCCCTTCAGCGGGCCGTCGGCGGCCTCCCGGAAGGCGGCGTTGACCTCCTCGGCGGTCACCGGCCGGTCGAGGACCACGCTCAGGTCGGTGAGCGAGCCGTCCTCGACGGGGACGCGTACGGCGATGCCGTCGAGGGTGCCGGACAGCTCCGGCAGCACCAGGCCGACCGCGCGGGCCGCGCCCGTCGACGTGGGGATGATGTTGACGGCGGCGCTGCGGCCACGGCGGAGGTCCTTGTGCGGGCCGTCGAGGACGACCTGGTCGTTGGTGTAGCCGTGGATGGTGGTCATCAGTCCCTTGACGATCCCGAAGTGCTCGTCGAGGACCTTCACCATGGGGGCGACGCAGTTGGTGGTGCAGGACGCGTTGGAGACGACGTCGTGCCGCTGCGGGTCGTAGGTCCCCTCGTTGACGCCCATCACCACTGTGGCGTCGACGTCCTTGCCCGGCACGGACAGCAGTACCTTGCGCGCCCCGGCCGTCAGATGCCGGCCCGCCTGCTCGCGGGTGCGGAAGCGGCCGGTCGCCTCGATGACCACGTCCACGCCGAGGTCGCCCCAGCCCAGGTCGGCGGGGTCGCGCTCGGCGGTCACGGCGATGCGGTGCCCGGCGACGGTGATCGAGTCGTCGTCGTGCTCGACGGGCCGGCCGAGGCGGCCGTACGTCGAGTCGTAGGCCAGCAGATGAGCCAGCGCCGCCGGTGAGGTGAGGTCGTTGACGGCGACGACCTCGACCGTCGTGCCGGTGCCGCTCTCCGCGCGCTCCAGCACGCAACGCAGGTAGTTCCGTCCGATGCGGCCGAAGCCGTTGATGCCGACGCGCACGCTCATGTCAGTCGCCCTCCCGATCAGTGTCCTCGTCCGTCGACCGCCAGACTGCGGGACGGGGACGCGACCGGGCTTGGGCCGGACGGGGGCGGGCCGGGGGACGTTCGGCCCCGCGGCTCGCCCCGGACGTCAGCTGCCGTCCTGCTTGAGCCGGTCGGCGGCCTGGGTGGCGATGACGGCGGCCTGGACGCGCCGCTCCACCCCGAGCTTGGCCAGCAGCCGGGAGATGTGGTTCTTGACGGTCTTCTCGGCGAGGTAGAGCCGCTGACCGATCTGGCGGTTGGTCAGCCCCTCACCGATCAGCGCCAGGATCTCCCGCTCCCGTTCGGTCAGGCCCGGCAGGGCGTCCGGCTCGGGCTCCGGCTCCTGACCCTGCCGCAGCCGCGCCATCAGCCGGGCGGTGGCGCTGGGGTCGAGGAGCGACTGGCCGGCGGCGACCGTGCGGACGGCGGACACCAGGTCGGAGCCCTGGATCTGCTTCAGCACATACCCGGACGCGCCCGCCATGATCGAGTCCAGCAGGGCCTCCTCGTCGTCGAACGAGGTCAGCATCAGACAGGCCAGCTCCGGCATGCTCGAGCGCAGTTCCCGGCACACGGTCACCCCGTCGCCGTCCGGCAGGCGCACGTCCAGCACCGCCACGTGGGGGCGCAGGGCGGGGACCCGGACCAGGGCCTGCTCGACGTTGGCGGCCTCACCGACCACGGTGATGTCCGGCTCGTCGTTCAGCAGGTCGTGCACTCCGCGCCGTACCACCTCGTGGTCGTCCAGCAGGAAGACCCGGATCGGGTTGTCGGGGCCGGGCCGGTCGCCGTCCGCCATCGAATGCTCCTCGTTCGCTCTGCGTCGCTCTCACGCCGGCCCCCGTGGGGCGACCGGCCACTGTCTACCGCTGATCCTCCGTGATCCGGGGCCGAAGGGCCAGGGCCTGAAGGCCCTACCGGGACCACGGGGGCCGGTCGGCCCCACCCGCGAGGACGTCCAGCACCTGCCGCCGCATCCGGGTGCGGCCGAGCCTGGAACGGCATCGCGTCGACAGAGTTCCGGGAGCATTCCATGAAGGCAGCAGTGGTCACGTCGTTCGGCCGGCCCTTGGTGATCGAGGAGCGGCCCGATCCGCAGCCCGGCCCCGGCCAGGTCCGTATCCGGGTGGAGGCGTCCGGGCTGTGCCACACCGACATCCACGCCGCGCACGGCGACTGGCCGGTCAGGCCCACCCTCCCGTTCGTCCCCGGCCACGAGGGCGTCGGTGTCGTCGAGGCGCTCGGCGACGGGGTGACCCACCTGGAGATCGGGCAGCGGGTGGCCGTGCCCTGGCTGGGCTGGGCCTGCGGGCGGTGCGAGCACTGCCTGTCCGGCTGGGAGACGCTGTGCGAGCGGCAGCGGAACACCGGCTACGGCGTGGACGGCGGCTACGCGGAGAAGATGCTCGCCTCGGCGGACTTCGCCGCCCCCGTGCCCGACGGCATCGACCCGCGCGACGCGGCCCCGCTGACCTGCGCCGGAGTCACCACGTACAAGGCCCTGAAGGTCGCCGAGGTACGTCCCACCCAGCTGGTGGCGGTCTCCGGGATCGGCGGTCTCGGCCACCTCGCCGTGCAGTACGCGAAGATCGCCGGAGCGACCGTCGCCGCGATCGACGTCACCGACGACAAGCTCGACCTCGCCCGTGAGCTGGGCGCCGACATCCTGATCGACGCCCGCAAGGAGGACCCGGCGGAGGTGCTCAAGCGGCACGGCGGCGCCCACGCGGCGATCGCGCTGGCCGTCGACGAGGGCGCCTTCGCCTCGGTGTACGGCGGTCTCAGGCGCGGCGGCAAGCTCGTCATGGTCGCCCTGCCCGCCGGCGGCACCATCCGGGTGCCGATCTTCGACACCGTCCTCAACGGCACGTCCGTGATCGGTTCGATCGTGGGTACCCGCCAGGACCTGGACGAGGTGTTCCGGCTCCACGCCGCCGGACGCACGAAGGTGATCTACGAGACCCGCCCGCTGGAAGCGGTCAACGACTCGATCGCCGAGGTACTCGACGGTCAGGTCAAGGCGCGCATCGTCTTCGCGATGTGACTCCCGCCGCATCGCCGCACACCTCCCCGGAAGTCGGACAAAGGAGCGTGACGCCATGGTCCGTTACGTGTACGAGTTCGCCGAGGGCGGCCGGGAGATGGCCGGTCTCCTCGGTGGCAAGGGCGCCAACCTGGCGGAGATGACCCGGATGGGCCTGCCGGTGCCGCCCGGCTTCACCGTCACCACCGAGGCCTGCCGGGCCTTTCTGGCCACCGGCTCAGCACCGGACGGTCTGGACCGCGAGATCTCCGAGCACCTGACCGCCCTGGAAGGGGCGGCGGGACGCCGGCTGGGCGAGCCCGCGGATCCGCTGCTGCTGTCCGTCCGCTCCGGGGCCCGTTTCTCCATGCCCGGCATGATGGAGACGATCCTCGACGTCGGACTGAACGACGAGTCCGTGCTGGGCCTGGCCAAGGTGTCCGGGAACGAGCGGTTCGCCTGGGACTCCTACCGCCGTCTCGTGCAGATGTTCGGCAGTACGGTCATGGGGGTCGACGGCGCGCTGTTCGAGGGCGTCATGGCCCGGCTGAAGGAGCGGCGGGGGGCCGCCGACGACCTGGGGCTGGACGCGGCCGACCTGGCCGAGCTGGTCGAGGCGTACAAGGAGCTGATCCGCGACCGGACCGGCGAGTACTTCCCGCAGTCGCCCGCCGAGCAGCTGCGCCGGGCGGTCCTCGCGGTCTTCGAGTCCTGGAACGGCGAACGCGCCCGGCTCTACCGCCGCCGCGAGCACATCCCCGACGACCTGGGCACGGCCGTCACCGTGCAGACCATGGTGTTCGGCAACCTCGGCGCCGACTCCGGCAGCGGTGTCGCCTTCACCCGCGACCCGGCCACCGGCCGGCCCGGCCTGTACGGCGACTACCTGCCCAACGCGCAGGGCGAGGACGTCGTCGCCGGCATCCGCAACACCGTCCCGCTCGACGAGCTGGGCCGTATCGACCCGGAGTCGTTCTCCCGGCTGCGGGACCTCATGCGCACCCTGGAGACCCACTACCGGGATCTGTGCGACATCGAGTTCACCATTGAGCGCGGCACGCTGTGGATGCTGCAGACCCGGGTCGGCAAGCGGACGGCGGAGGCGGCGTTCGCCATCGCGGGCCAGCTGGTCGAGGAGGGTCTGATCAGCGAGGACGAGGCGCTGACGCGGGTCGGCGGGAGCGGGCTGGCGCGGCTGATGTTCCCCCGCTTCGACACCTCCGCCGTCGGTGAGGCCCTCGCGCACGGCATCCCGGCCTCGCCGGGCGCCGCCGTGGGCGCGGCCGTCTTCGACTCCGCCGAGGCGGTACGGCGGGCCGCCGCCGGGGAGAAGGTCGTCCTCGTACGGCAGGAGACGACCCCCGACGACCTGCCGGGCATGGTCGCCGCCCAGGCCGTGCTGACCAGCCGAGGCGGCAAGACCAGCCACGCGGCCGTGGTCGCGCGCGGCATGGGCAAGGTCTGTGTGTGCGGCGCGGAGGAGATCACGGTGGATCCGCACGGGCGCCGCTTCACCGTGGGCGGCACCACCGTCGAGGAGGGCACCGTCATCTCCGTCGACGGGTCCGAGGGCGCTGTGTACCCGGGGGCGGTTCCGCTGGTCGACTCCGCGGTGATGCGTTACTTCGAGACCGGCGGGCAGGACGAGGAGCCGACGGGGCTGGTGGCCGCCGTGGCCCGGGCCATGCGGCAGGCGGACGGCGTACGGCGGCTCGGGGTGCGGGCGAACGCCGACACGCCCGAGGACGCCGCGCGGGCGCGGCGGTTCGGTGCCGAGGGCATCGGGCTGTGCCGTACCGAGCACATGTTCCTCGGCGACCGCAGACAGCTGGTGGAGGCGATGATCCTCGCCGGGACCGACGCCGCGCGCGAGCAGGCGCTGGACGCGCTGCTGCCGCTGCAGCGGCAGGACTTCGTCGGCATCCTGGAGGCGATGGACGGGCTGCCCGTGACCATCCGGCTCCTCGACCCGCCGCTCCACGAGTTCCTGCCCGACCGCACGGAGCTGGCCGTCCGTCTGGCGACCGCCGAGGCGCAGGGCAGCCCGCCCAGCGCGCACGACGCGGAGCTGCTGGACGCGGTGAACCGCATGCACGAGGAAAACCCGATGCTCGGCCTGCGCGGGGTACGCCTGGGCCTGGTCGCGCCGGGGCTGGTCGCGATGCAGGTGCGGGCGATCGCCGAGGCGGTGGTGGAGCGGCTGCGGGCGGGAGGCGACCCGCGGGCGGAGATCATGGTACCGCTCGTCGACACCGTCGAGGAGCTGCGGATCGTCCGTGAGGAGGTGGAGCAGGTCCTGGCGGAGGTCGCCGACCGGTCGGGCGTCGCCCTCTCGTGCCCGGTCGGCACGATGATCGAGCTGCCGCGGGCCGCGCTCACCGCGGGCAGGATCGCCGAGGAGGCGCGGTTCTTCTCCTTCGGCACCAACGATCTGACCCAGACCACCTGGGGCTTCTCCCGTGACGACGTCGAGGCGGCGTTCTTCTCCGCCTACCTCGACAAGGGCATCTTCACGGTGTCCCCGTTCGAGACGATCGACCGTGAGGGCGTGGGCCGGCTGGTCGAGATCGCCGTGGCGGAGGGCCGCGCGGTGCGACCGGACCTGAAGATCGGCGTCTGCGGCGAGCACGGCGGCGACCCGGAGTCCGTGCACTTCTTCCACGCCGCCGGTCTCGACTACGTCTCCTGCTCCCCGTTCCGCGTGCCGGTCGCCCGCCTCGAAGCCGGGCGGGCCGCGCTGTCGGGGACGGACGGCGGCGACACCCGGTGAGGAAGGAGTGTGCGTCATGACGCGCATCGTCGGTGAGGTGATGACCCGTGAGGTCGTCGAGGCGCGCCGGGACACGTCGTTCAAGGAGGTGGCGCGGCTGCTGGACCGGTACCGCATCAGCGGTCTGCCCGTGGTGGACCACGACGACAAGGTCGTGGGAGTGATCTCCGAGACCGATCTGATCCGCCGGCAGGCGGCGGTGGAGGCGGATCGGGGCCGGGCCCGGCGGTTCCTCGGGCCCGCGCTGCGCCGCTCCGGCCGTCGGGCGGCGGCCATGGCCCCGGCCGTGACCGCCGGGGACCTGATGTCGTCGCCGGCCGTCACGGTGCACCCGGAGCAGCGTGTCGCGGACGCCGCGCGGGTGATGGAGCGGCACCGTGTCGACCGGTTGCCCGTGGTGGACGAGGAGGACCGGCTGATCGGCATCGCGACCCGGCGGGATCTACTGCGGGTGTTCCTGCGCACGGACGAGGAGATCCGCCGGGACGTGACCGAGGAGGTCCTGACCCGTGCGCTGTGCCTGCCGCCGGGGGCCGTCACCGCGTCGGTGCGGGACGGTGTGGTGAAGCTGAAGGGCCGGCTGGAGCGGCGCGGTGACGTCCCGGTCGCCGTCCGGCTCACATGGCGGGTGGACGGGGTGGTCGGCGTCGTGAGCGAGCTGACGTTCCGGGTCGACGACATCGGTGCCTTCGATCCGCGGCCCCTGGGCGCCCGCCCGGCACGGTGATCCTGCCCGGAGCGCAGGGGGCCGCTGTGCCTTCCCGGCCCCGGACGTAACGGGCTCTCAGGGATCCGGACGTGAGACGGAGCGCCGGCCGAGTGTCGTCTCGGCCGGCGCTCCGGTCCGGGTCACAGGGCCCGCAGGCCGTGTTCCCGGAACTGTTCGCGGACCCGTTCCGTCAGTGCCGCGTCCGGGGTGGGGGTGTCGCGCAGCGGGAAGGGGATGCCGAGCGCCTCGTACTTGTGGGCGCCGAGCTTGTGGAACGGCAGGACGTCCACCCGGTCGACGTTGCCCAGCCCGGCGAGGAAGGCACCCAGCCCGTCGACGGCAGCCGGGTCGTCGGTCCAGCCGGGGACGAGGACGTAGCGAATCCACACGGGGACGCCGAGCCGGTCCAGGCGGGTGGCGAAGCTGAGGGTCGGGGAGAGGTTCCCGCCCGTCAGCGCCCGGTAGGTGCGGATGTCGAAGGACTTGACGTCCAGCAGGACGAGGTCGGTGTCGGCGAGCAGGTCGTCGGTGGCGCGGGCACCGAGGAAACCGGAGGTGTCGAGCGCGGTGTGCAGGCCGAGTTCCTTGCAACGGCGGAGGACACCGGCCGTGAACGCGGGTTGCAGCAAGGCCTCCCCGCCCGTGAGCGTCACTCCCCCGCCGGCGGTGGTGACGAAGGGCCGGTACTTCTCGATCTCGGCCGTCACCTCGTCGACGGTGGCCTCCTTGCCGTCGCGCATGTGCCAGGTGTCCGGGTTGGCGCAGTAGAGGCAGCGCAGTGGGCAGCCGCTGAGGAAGAGGACGAACCGGGTCCCGGGCCCGTCCACTCCCGTGGACAGGTCCCAGGAGTGGACGCGGCCGGTCACCGGCCCGGCGGTGGTGTTCACAGCGCTCCGTGGAAGGTGCGGCTGATCACGTCGAGCTGCTGCTCGCGGGTCAGGCGGACGAAGTTGACGGCGTATCCGGAGACGCGGACGGTCAGCTCCGGGTACTTCTCCGGGTGCTCCATGGCGTCCTCCAGCGTGGCCCGGTCCAGCACATTGACGTTCATGTGGAAGCCGCCGGAGGCCGTGTAGGCGTCGAGGATGCCGACCAGGTGGCCCGGACGCTCGGCCGGGTCGTGGCCGAGTCCCTCGGGTGTGATCGTCGTCGTCAGCGAGATGCCGTCCCGGGCCTGTTCGTACGGGAGCTTGGCGACGGAGAGGGCCGAGGCGGCCACCCCGTGCAGGTCCCGTCCGTTCATCGGGTTGGCGCCCGGCGCGAAGGGGGCTCCGGCGCGGCGGCCGTCGGGGGTGTTGCCGGTGTGCTTGCCGTACACGACGTTCGAGGTGATGGTCAGCACCGACTGGGTGTGCTCGGCGTCCCGGTAGGTGGGGTGGCGCCGTACCTTCGCCATGAACGACTCCACGAGGTCGACGGCGATGCGGTCGGCGCGGTCGTCGTTGTTGCCGTACGCGGGGAACTCGCCCTCGGTGCGGAAGTCGACAGCGAGCCCCGACGCGTCCCGGAAGACCTTCACGCGGGCGTGCTTGACGGCGGAGAGGCTGTCCACCGCGACGGAGAGGCCCGCGATGCCGCACGCCATGAAGCGGTGCACGGGGTGGTCGTGCAGGGCCATCTCGATGCGCTCGTAGGCGTACTTGTCGTGCATGTAGTGGATGACGTTGAGCGCGTTGACGTAGGTCTCGGCCAGCCAGTCAAGGGTGCGGTCGTAGGCCGCCCGCAGTTCCTCGTAGTCCAGGTAGTCGCCGGTCAGGGCGGGCGTCGCGGGGGCGATCTGGTCGCCGGTCATCTCGTCGCGGCCGCCGTTGACCGCGTACAGCAGCGCCTTGGCCAGGTTGACCCGCGCTCCGAAGAACTGCATCTGCCGGCCCACCGCCATCGCGGAGACGCAGCAGGCTATCGCCGTGTCGTCGCCGGTGCGGGGGCGCAACAGGTCGTCGGACTCGTACTGGATGGCGCTGGTGTCGATGGAGACCTGCGCGCAGAACCGCTTGAACCCCTCGGGCAGCCGCGGCGACCACAGGACGGTCAGGTTGGGTTCGGGGGCGGGGCCGAGGTTGTACAGGGTCTGCAGGAAGCGGAACGAGGTGCGGGTGACCAGGGGGCGGCCGTCGGCGCCGATACCGCCGATGGACTCCGTCACCCAGGTCGGGTCGCCGGAGAACAGGGCGTCGTACTCGGGGGTGCGCAGGAACCGCACGATCCGCAGCTTGATCACGAAGTCGTCGATGAGTTCCTGGGCGCGGGTCTCGTCGATCGTGCCCTCCTCCAGGTCCCGTTGGAGGTAGACGTCGAGGAAGGTGGAGGTGCGTCCCAGCGACATCGCGGCGCCGTTCTGCTCCTTCACCGCCGCCAGGAAACCGAGGTACAGCCACTGCACCGCCTCGTGCGCGGTGACGGCGGGGCGGGAGACGTCGCAGCCGTACGAGGCGGCCATCTGCGCGAGTTCTCCCAACGCCCTTATCTGCTCGGCCAGTTCCTCGCGGTCGCGGATGACCTCCGGGGTGGAGGGCCGCGCGTCCAGCAGGGTCCGCTCGGCCCGCTTGGCCTCGATCAGCCGGTCGGTGCCGTAGAGCGCGACGCGCCGGTAGTCGCCGATGATCCGGCCGCGGCCGTACGCGTCGGGCAGGCCGGTGATGATGCCGGCCTTGCGGGTGGCCCGCATCTCGGGGGTGTAGGCGTCGAAGACGCCGTCGTTGTGGGTCTTGCGGTAGGTCCCGAAGACACGCTTCACGAAGGGGTCGGCCTGGTAGCCGTACGCCTTCAGCCCGTTCTCCACCATCCGCAGGCCGCCGTTGGGCATGATGGCCCGCCGCAGCGGGGCGTCGGTCTGGAGGCCGACGATCAGTTCCCGGTCGCGGTCGATGAAGCCGGGCCGGTGCGAGGTGATGGTGGAGGGCAGTCCGGGGTCGACGTCGAGGATGCCCAGGCGTCGTTCCTCGGGGAACAGCCGGGCGACCTTGTGCCAGACGGCGAGCGTCCGCTCGGTCGGCCCGGCGAGGAAGGCCGCGTCGCCCTCGTAGGGCGTGTAGTTGGCCTGGATGAAGTCCCGTACGTCGACCCGATCGCGCCAGTGGGCACCGGCGAAGCCGCGCCACGCCTCGGTCGTCACACCGGGTCCAGCTGTCACCGTTGCCGTCATCGCCGGTCACTCCCTCGCTCCGCGCGCAGAATCTCTGCACTTCGATGCTCGTCCCGCACGGGGGCGGCGGGGAGGGTCTGTCGGCGCAGCCGGGCCGCGCCATCGGTCCCTCGCGGGTGGGGGCCGATGGGCCCTGTCGGAGTCCGGTGCGCGCACGTCCCGTCGACGGTCGGCGACGCGGACGACCGGGGGCGCCCCCGCGTCCTGGCGGAGGCGCCCCCGGTCCGTCGAACCGTCACCTCTTCGTCCGTCAGCGGTCGTTTCTCAGAGGAGCCAGCGGTGGCGGCTGACGAAGGGCAGGCGTGCCCAGGCCCTGCCGAGGCCCCAGGTGGCGCCGGCTCCCGCGGCGGCCAGGGCCACGAGGACGACGGCGTAGACGAGGTGGTAGTCGGCGAAGGGGTTGGTCGACATGCTCGCCGACCCGTCGGACAGGTGCTTCGCCGGTGGCCATTCCGCGACCCACATCAGGGCCATCATCAGGGTGCCGGCGACCGCGGCGAGCCGCAGGCCGATGCCCGCGATCAGGGCGAGCCCGATGCCGAGCAGTCCGAGCATGAACAGCGAGTCCGCCCAGCCGGCTCCGGCCCAGTCGTGGAACGTGGACTCCATCGGGCCGACGGCGACGTGGCTGAGGAAGCCCTCGGTCGGTGAACCGCCGTCGATCCAGCTCTTCCCGGACGGGGTCGCGTAGCCGAAGCCGAACGTCTTGTCGAGGAACGCCCAGAGGAAGACGAACCCGGTGAGGATGCGGAGCCCTGCGAACACGTACGAGCCGACCGCCGTCGCCCCGGTGGTCGTCTCGTCGGCGGAGGCGGAGGCGGGGGCCGTTCCGGTGCGGCGCAGGGACGGGAAGCGGAACGCGGGGCGACGCTGGGGGTGGTGGTGCACTGCCATGATGCTCATCCCTTTCGAGGGTGCGACGCGCGGAGGGACGCGCGGAGGGTGGACGTCTGTCGTGGCGTCTTCAATGTCCCGCGTCGCCGAGGCCCGCCGGAGAGGCCCCACGGGCCTGGGACACGGGCCGAACGTCCCCTCCGCCAGGTCCGGGCCGGGTTCCAGGACGGGGCCCCGCGATGGGGTGGTCGACCGACGGGGAGCAGCGATCGGGCAAGGTGGGCGGATGCCTGAGTCGTCCTTGCCCGGAGGTTTCGTCAACACGGTCGTGCGCGTCGGGGACACGGTGCGCCGTCCCGCCTCGGCTCGCACGAAGTTCGTGAGTGATCTGCTGAAGTTGCTCGAATCCAGGGGCTGGAGTGGTGCGCCGCGGTATCTCGGGACGGACGGCGAGGGCCGTGAAGTTCTCAGCTACCTCGACGGCCATGTGGCATGGGAGGCGCCTCAGCCCGCAGCCGTGTCGTCGGACGAGAGCCTTGCGGCGGTCGCCCGGCTCGTGCGTGAGTTCCACGACCTGACGGCGGGCACCCCGCTGGCCGGAGATCAGGAGGTCGTGTGCCACAACGACCTGTCGCCCAAGAACACCGTCTACCAGCCATGCCGGGGCGAGCTTCGGCCAACGGCGTTCATCGACTGGGACCTCGCCGCGCCGGGCGCGCGCGTCCACGACATCGCTCATGTCTGCTGGCAGTACCTCGGTCTCGGCCCCGCGGTCACTGACGTCGAGGAGGCGGGCCGGCGCATGAGGCTGATCGTCGACTGCTACGAGTTGCCGGACCGGCATCGTCTCGTGGCCACGATCCTGTGGTGGCAGGACCGGTGCCGGCGGGGCATCGAGGCCCAGGCCGACGCGGGGGACGCCGCCATGGCCCGGCTCCGTGACGCGGGGGCGGCGAGGCAGGTCCAGGCGGCCCTGCAGTGGGTCTCCGAGCACCGGGACGCGTTGGAACGCTCGGTGCGGTGAACGCCTGGGGCCGACGGGCATGGTGGCGTGGGCCTGGTACGGCACGGCGTACGTGACGGGACCGGATGTGGGCCCCAGGGCCGTTGGTCCTGTGTGCCGCCGGGTGCCCGACGAGTGACCAATGGCCCCATGACGGCCGGCGTCGGCGCCGGAGAAGCTGGGGGTGCTCCGTTCCCGACGGGCGGGCGAGCGCGAGGAGTTGTGTGATGGCGAAGGCATATCTGGTGGGCAGCGGCATCGCGGCGCTCGCCGCGGCGGCGTTCCTGATCCGTGACGGCGGCTTCGACGGGTCGGACATCCACCTGTTCGAGGAGCAGCGGCGGATCGGCGGCGGTCTCGACGCCGACGGCACGGCGAACACCGGCTACTCCGTGCGCGGGGGGCTGATGTTCGAGGCCGAGTACCGGTGCACCTACGACCTGCTCTCCGGCATCCCCTCCCTCGACGACCCCGCGGTGTCGGTGACGCAGGAGATCCTCGCCGAGCACGAGCGGTTCGCCTGGGACGACCTCGCGCGTCTCGTCGACGAGGACGGGAGGATCGTCGACACCCGCTCGACGGGCTTCTCCGAGCGGGACCGCCTCGACCTGGCCCGCTGCCTCGCGACGCCCGAGGCACACCTGGACGGCAGGCGGATCAGCGACTGCTTCGGCGAGCACTTCTTCACCACGAACTTCTGGTTCCTGTGGTGCAGTACGTTCGCCCTGCAGCCCTGGCACAGCGCCATCGAGTTCCGCCGCCACCTCAAGCGCTTCCTCCACCTGCTCCCGGAGTTCGCGACCCTGTCGGGCGTGCACCGTCCCCGCTACAACCCGTACGACTCCGTCGTACGGCCCCTGACGGCGTGGCTGCTCGACCGCGGGGTGACCGTCCACACCGGGTGCCGGGTCGTCGACCTCGAATTCGGGCCCGGGCACCGGGGCATCACGGTCGCGGCCCTCTCCCTGTCCCGACTGGGACGGGACGAGAAGATCGCCGTGGCGCCCGACGATCTGGTCCTCGTGACCAACGGCTCCATGGCCGACGCCCTCAGCGTCGGCTCGCACACGTCACCGCCGCGCCCGCCGCGCCCCCGTTCCGACGCCTGGCTGCTCTGGCACCGGCTGGCCCGCGGACGCGACGACTTCGGCAATCCGGACGCGTTCGACAAGCGTGTCCAGGAGTCTCGCGTGGAGTCGTTCACCGTGACCACCGAGGATCCGGGCGTGTTCCTGGACGCACTGGCGCAATTCGGCGGGCACGGGGCCGGACACGGCGGGCCGATGACGTTCACCGGCTCCGAGTGGCTGCTCACGATCGTCGCGGACGGCCGGCCGGTCCACCCCGACCAGCCCGAGGGTGTCGGCGTGTGGTGGGGGTACGCCCTCCACCCCGGCCGGGCCGGCAACCGGACGCCGAAGCCGATGACGATGTGCTCCGGGCGGGAGATCCTCGAAGAGGTCCTGCACCATCTGCGCCTCGACGGGGCGGTGGCGGCCCGTGTCCTGGCGACCTCGACGGTCGTGCCCTGCCTGATGCCGTACGCCACCAGCCAGTTCCTGGCCCGGCGGCGCGACGACCGGCCGGAGGTGGTGCCCAGGGGGTCGGTCAACCTCGCGTTCATCGGGCAGTTCGCCGAGGTCCCCGCCGACGCGACGTTCACCGTCGAGTACTCCGTACGGACCGCGTGGACCGCCGTGGCCCGGCTCCTCGGCCTCGACCGGCAGCCGCCCGCCGTCTACAAGGGACACCACGACCCGCAGGTACTGGTCGCCGCGCTGGAGACCGTGCACCGGCGGTGACCCGGAGCGCCGTCACCGCCCCGGACGGCTCCCTGAGGACCGGCGGGCCACTCGGGCCCGGCCGACCGCCACGGCGAGGAACAGCGCCGTCAGCAGGACGGGCACCGCGACGGTCGCGCCGGTCCCGCCGTGTCCGGGGCCGACGGCCACTGGCAGGAGCGCGGAGGCCACCGCGGCACCCAGGCCGACTCCGAGGACGGTGACGAAACGGTTCCGGGCGCGGTACATCCGCGCCCGTGACGTGAGCCAGGAGCGCGGATCGGCCCTGCCGACGTCACGCAGCTGGGTCGCCAGGGCCTCCCGTGCCTCGCTCCGGCGCCGTACGGCCGCGCGGATCCGCAGGCCCGCTGTGGTGGCGGTGCCCGCCGCGGCCACGGCACCGGGCACCCACCACGGGTCGGCCACGAGAAGCAGCACGGCCATACCCGCGACCGTCGCCCAGCCGCTCAGGCAGGCCGCCGACGTACCGCGCAGGGAGTCCGGACGGTCGGCCCCCGCGCGCACCGTCGCGAGGGCCGGCAGCCACCACACGCAGCCGGCAGCGGCCACCAGTGCGACGCCAAGGGCCGGGACGGGGTGCGTCACGTTCAGGCCGCCCTCTCGATCGCGGCGATCTCCGGGTGGTGCAGGTCGAACGCCGGCGACTCGGAGCGGATCCGTGGCAGCGAGGTGAAGTTGTGGCGCGGCGGGGGGCAGGACGTGGCCCACTCCAGGGAACGGCCGTAGCCCCAGGGGTCGTCGACGTCGACCTTCCTGCCGTACTTCGCGGTCTTCCAGACGTTGTAGAAGAACGGCAGGATCGACAGGCCCAGGAGGAACGAGCCGATCGTGGACAGGGAGTTGAGGGCGGTGAAGCCGTCCGCGGCGAGGTAGTCGGCGTACCGGCGGGGCATGCCCTCGGCGCCGAGCCAGTGCTGGACGAGGAAGGTGAGGTGGAAGCCCACGGTGAGCGTCCAGAACGTGATCTTGCCGAGGCGTTCGTCGAGCATCCTGCCGGTGAACTTGGGCCACCAGAAGTGGAATCCCGCGAACATCGCGTACACGACCGTGCCGAACACCGTGTAGTGGAAGTGGGCCACCACGAAGTACGAGTCGGACAGGTGGAAGTCCATCGGCGGTGACGCGAGGATCACCCCGGTCAGACCGCCGAAGACGAACGTGATGAGGAAGCCGGTGGTCCACAGCATCGGCGTCTCGAAGGAGAGGCTGCCCTTCCACATCGTGCCGATCCAGTTGAAGAACTTCACGCCGGTCGGCACCGCGATCAGGAACGTCATGAAGGAGAAGAACGGCAGCAGCACTCCGCCCGTCACATACATGTGGTGCGCCCACACCGTCACGCTCAGGCCGGCGATGGCGATGGTGGCGCCGATCAGGCCCATGTAGCCGAACATCGGCTTGCGGGAGAAGACCGGGATGACCTCGGAGACGATGCCGAAGAACGGCAGCGCGAGGATGTACACCTCCGGGTGGCCGAAGAACCAGAAGAGGTGCTGCCAGAGCAGTGCTCCGCCGTTGGCCGCGTCGAAGACGTGGCTGCCGAACTTGCGGTCGCACTCCAGTGCGAACAGTGCCGCGGCCAGCACCGGGAACACCAGCAGGATCAGCAGCGCGGTCAGCAGCACGTTCCAGGTGAAGATCGGCATCCGGAACATGGTCATGCCCGGTGCGCGCATGCAGATGATCGTGGTGATGAAGTTGACCGCGCCCAGGATCGAGCCGAAGCCCGAGAGGGCCACGCCCATGATCCACATGTCGGCGCCGAGCCCCGGCGAGTGGACGGCGTCGGACAGTGGGGCGTACAGGAACCAGCCGAAGTCGGCGGCGCCGCCCGGGGTCAGGAAGCCGAACGCGGCGATCGACGAGCCGAACAGGAACAGCCAGTAGGCGAGCATGTTCAGCCGTGGGAAGGCGACGTCCGGGGCGCCTATCTGCAAAGGCATGATCCAGTTGGCGAAGCCGGTGAACAGCGGCATGGCGAACATCAGCAGCATGATCGAGCCGTGCATGGTGAACGCCTGGTTGAACTGCTCGCTCGACAAGATCTGCAGGCCGGGGCGGGCGAGTTCGGCCCGCATCATCAGGGCCATCACGCCGCCGACGACGAAGAACGCGAACGCGGTGACCAGGTACATCGTCCCGATCTTCTTGTGATCGGTGGTCGTCAGCCAGTCGACCCACGTCGACCGCCCCTCCGCCGGGACGGCCGCCCCGGCCTCCTCACGGACCGGGGGACGCGAACGCGCCCCCGCCGTGTGCTTCTCCTGGTCCAGCTGCGCCTCGTCCATCGGACGGCGTCCTCCCCATCTGCTCATGTGCTCAAGGGCCGGGAAGCGCCCGCGCGTACCCATGGGAGACGCGGCGCATCCCGGCGCCGCCACATGATCGTCGGACCGGCCCCCCGCCCCGATAGGGTCGAACGGTCCCCACGTCGTCCCGCGATGGGGTCGAACGGTCCCTGTCGACTGCGGGCCGGATACTGCCCGGGTACAGGTCGGCCGCGGGCCCTGGCTCCGGGGAACCGCTGTCGGGACACACACCCGCCTGTGGGCCATACGGGCTGATCGGGCCTTGTACGGGGGCCGAACGGCCCTTGGGGCGGGCCCGGCGGCGGCGGACAGTGAGAGAGAGGAAGATCAGCGCGAGCATCGTCAGGAGGCGAGAGGCATGCGGCACCGGATGGTGAGTGACCTCATGACCACACGCGTCGTAGGGGTGCGGCGGGACACCGGCTTCAAGGAGATCGCCAAGCTGCTCGCCGAGTACGACATCACGGCCGTCCCGGTCGTGGACGACGACGACCGTCCCGTCGGCGTCGTCTCCGAGGCGGACCTCCTGCGCAAGGAGGCCGCCCAACTCGATCCGGCCGGGCTGCTGCCGGTGCTGCGGCCACGGGACGCGGCAGGGGCGAAAGCCGAGGCGTCCACGGCCGAGGGGCTGATGAACAGTCCCGTCGTGACCGCCCGGCCGCAGTGGACGGTGGTGGAGGCCGCCCAGGTCATGGAGCGCCACCACGTCAAACGACTGCCGGTGGTCGACGAGGCGGGACGACTCGTGGGGCTGATCAGCCGCGCGGACCTGCTACGCGTCTTCCTGCGCGGCGACGCAGCCATCCGGGAGGAGATCGCCGGGGAGGTTCTGGTACGGACCCTGGGCCTCGCGCCCGACACGATCACCGTGCGGGTGGTCGACGGGCGGGTCGCGCTGCGGGGCACCGTCGAGCGCAAGTCGATGGTCCCCGTGGTGGAGCGGCTGTGCCGGGGCGTGGACGGCGTCGTCGACGTCTCCGCCGAGCTGAACCACCGGATCGACGACACCTCTACGAATCCGTCGGACCTGGGGATGTCGCGCCGCTCCCCGCTGGCGACGTGATCCGGGAGCCGGGGGGCCGGGCGGTGACCCGGCCCCCCGGCTTCCCCTTTCCCTATGCCGTTTCCTGCCCGGCGGGCACGATCAGCACCGGGCAGTGGGAGCGGTGCAGCAGTTCCCGGGCCACGGAACCGAGATGGCGGCCTGGGCCGTGCGTCGCGGTACCGGCCGCGACCACGACCAGGTCGGCGGTGCGGGTGGCGTCCACCAGGGCCCGTACCGGGGCGGAGCCCGGCCCGGGAGCGTCCGCGCGTACGGTCGGGTGCCGTTCGCCCAGGTCCGCCAGTGCGGCGACCAACGCGGGGCGCGCGGTCGAGCGCCCGTTGGCCCGGTGGGACGCCACGGGGAGCACGGGGTGGTGCGTGGTGAACGGGGGGATCCGCAGACGGGCGCGGCGCAGTTCGGCCTCCTGGAAGGCGTAGGCCGCCGTACCCGCGTCGGTGGCGTCGTCGAGGGCGAGGATGATCTCGTCGTGGTTGTTCATCGGTGAGTCGCCGCGTACGACGAGCAGCGGTCCCGGCGCGTGCGCGGCCAGGCGCGCGCTCACCGAGCCGACCACCGCGCCGAGGATCCCGCCGAGGTCCCGGCAGCCGACGACGGTGAGTGCCGCATGCCGCCCCCGTTCCGCGAGGACGCCGGCCGAGTGCCCCAGGACCGGGACGGTGGTGACGGCCGTGCCGGGTCGACGGGCACGCACGCGTGAGGCGGCGGACGCGAGCACAGGCCCGGCCTCGTCGAGGTCCGGTACGGCGTGGACGATCTCCAGACCGACGCCGCGCAGGGCTGCCTCGTCCGCGGCGCGGTCGAGGGCGCGTACGGCGGTGATCGTGCCGTCCACGCCGACGGTCACGTGACGGGTCCTCATGGTGGTTCCTCCTGTCGGGGTGCGGGAAGGCTGCCGGAGTGCGGCACGGCTGCCGGGCTGCGGCCAGGCGTTCGGGGCTCTCGGGCGTGCTGGGCTCAGGTGTGCGGTACGACGGCCACCGGGCAGCCGACGTGGTGCAGGACCGCGTGGGTGACGGGCCCGGTGTGCGGGCCGGGCCGGGCGTCCCGGATCCGGCGTCCGACGACGACCAGCGAGGCGTCGGGCGACGCGTCCACGAGCGCGCCGGCGGCCCGCCCCTCGACGACCGTCTCGGCCACGGTGACCTCGGGGAACTTCGCGCACCACGGGCGCAGTGCCGCGACCACGGCGCGTTCCCGTTCCGCGAGCAGTTCGGTTGCCGGGACCGGGCCGCGAACGTCGTCGACGGCGTACGCCGCCGGGACCCGGTAGGCGTGGATCACGCGGAGCCCGGTGCCGCGGCGCCGGGCCGCGACGAACGCGAACTCGATCAGTTCGTCGCAGGGGTGGGAGACGTCGAGCCCGAGGACCACGTCCCTGTACGGGAGTTCGGGTATCTCGTCCGGCGACACCCCGTCCGGGGCCGGGAGATGTTCACCGGCGGCGCTCTCCCCGGACCGGACGAGCACCACGGGGCACGTCGACCGCGCCACGACCCGCTGGGAGACCGAGCCGACGACGAACCCGGCGAGACCGCTCAGTCCACGGGACCCGAGGACCAGAGGTTCCGCCTCGTCGGTGGCGTCGAGCAGAGCGGCGACCGGGGCCTCCCGCACGAGCCGGACCTCGATCCCGAGGCCGGGGTGCGCGGCCCTGACGCTGCGGGCCACCTCGTCCAGAATCTGTTCGGCCCACGCGCGCTGACCGGTGCCGACGGGGACGGAGGCCGGCGGACGCGGATGCCACTCCCAGGCGTGCACGAGCCGCAGCTCCATCCCCCTGCGCAGCGCTTCCCTGGCCGCCCAGTGGGCGGCGGCGAGACTCTCGGTCGATCCGTCGACTCCCGCGATCACGTGCCGAACCATGGTGCGCACCTCCTGTGTCCCGGCCGGATGGCCTGAGCCGAGCATCGGGGAGGGACACGGTGGTGCGCAGGGGGCCGCAAGTCCTTCCCCAGGGCCCTTGGGCCCCAACTCCCGCCGCGTCACGGGCCGGACGGCTCAGCGAGACACGAGAGCCGGGCGGGGGCGACGGGCGGCCACGTCCGTCGGCGAGCTCGTCGGTGAGAGCGGGGGCACGGTCGTCGGCGGGCCCGTCGGCGCGACCGGCATCGTCGGCGTCACCGACGACCGACGGTTCGTGCGGCGGCGCAGCGCACGGAGTGCCAGCGCGTCGCGCACGGCCCGCAGGGCGAACGCCACCACGGCGGAGCCCGCCAACAGGACGGCGTACCGCTTGCGAACGAGCGAGCTCGTTCTCGCCCCCGGTGCCGACGCCGATCGCGGTGTCGACACCGGGGGCAGGGTCGATGCCGATCGCAGTCTCGATGCCGATGTCGTCGTGAGCATGCTGCGTGCCCCTTCCGGGTCCTGATCCCTCTCCTCCATGCAACCGCCCGGCGAGCCACGGCGCAGGGTGCCGAAGGGCTCCCGTCGGGGGCCGTGCGGCCCGGCCGCGGAGCCGTACGTCCCCTACTGCGTCCGGCGCGGCGCCACCACTGTGGGCAGGGTCAACCACCCAGGCCCACCGGCTCCGCGGCGCGGGGCGGGAAGGAGTTCCCGATGTGGTCCGCAGCCCCGATGTGGTCCGCAGCTGCCGCTCTCCCGACACTGGAGACGATGGTGTCGGCGGCCGTGGCCGCTCCCTCGATCCACAACACCCAGCCCTGGCGTTTCCGGTTCGACCCGGACACGGTGACGCTGGAGGTCCGGGCCGTGGCGGACCGCGGGCTCCGGCACCTCGACCCCATGGGCCGTGCCCTGCACCTCTCCGTGGGCTGTGCCCTCCTCAATCTCCGGCTGGCGGTCGCCCACTTCGGTCGGGAACCGGTGACCCGGCTGCTGCCCCGGCCCGACGAACCGGATCTGCTGGCCACCGTACGGCTCGGCGGGCCGGTGCGGAACGCGGCCGTTCCCCGGCTGTACGAGGCGCTGTGGCGCCGGCACAGCAGTCGGTTCCCGTTCTCCGAAGCACCGCTGCCCGGCGCGGTGGCAGCGGAACTCGTCGAGGCCGCGCACAGTGAGGGCGCCCTGCTGAGCCTCCCCGGCCCTGGTGGGACGGAGCGGGTGCTGCGGCTGTTCCGTGACGCCGAGCGCCGCAACACGGCCGACCCCGACCGGGCGGCGGACAGCCGCCGTTGGGTGCACGAGCCGAACGCGGCCGCTCTCGGCATACCTCCGGCGGCGATCGGACCGCAGGACTTCTGGGAGCGGATGCCCCTCCGGGACTTCGGCGCGCACCGGCGTCCGTCCGTGCCGGCCACGCGTCCCTTCGAGAAGCGGCCGTCGATCGCCGTACTGTCCACCGCGCACGACCGCAGGTCGGACTGGCTGCGCGCCGGACAGGCACTCCAACGTGTCCTGCTGGTGGCCACGGCCCATGGGCTGCGGGCGTCGCTCCTGCACCAGGCGCTGGAGTGGCCCGATCTGCGGGAGCGGGTCGTGCCCTCGGCGGAGGCCCTGCGGGCCCACGCGCAGATGGTGATCCGGTTGGGCCACGGCCCGGAAGGTCCGCCGTCACCGCGCCGCCCGGCCCGGCAGGCGCTGGACGCGGACGTGTTGTTCGCGTCCTGACTGACTGGCGGCCCCCCCGCGCAGAGCCGGACGGCCCGGGGCGCGGTGCCGTCCGGCCCCTGGACCCCCGCGCCCCCGCCAGGGAGAGAATGGAGGGGACGGAAAGTGGGGGCGGACGCGTGACGACGCGACGGCCGGCACGCCGACAGCGGAGGTGGGCCATGACCGGCTCTGTCACCGTGGGTTTCAACGGCTCCCCCGCCGGTATGACCACCGTCTGGTGGGCCGCTCGCGAGGCCGCCGCCCGGCACCTGCCGATCGTGCTGCTCCACTCGTGGACCACGCAGCCGCTCGATGTGCCGGCCCTTCCGCAAGAGGCCCGCAGCAAGCAGCAGTACGGTCAGGACGTGCTGCGACGGGCCGAGGCGGAGGTGCTGCACCGCTACGGGGACCTCGACCTGTCGACGGAGCTGGTGGAGGCCCCCGCCGCCGATGAGCTGGTGGACCGGAGCGCCGACGCGGCCCTGCTCGTGGTCGGTTCCCGCGGCCACGGTTCCCTGGCGAGCTTCCTGCTGGGCTCCATCAGCCTGCACGTGCTGGGCCGGACCCGGTGCCCGGCCGTCACGGTACGGGCCGGCGATCCCTCGGCCGACGACAGCCGGGGCGGGCCCGCGGCGGCGGACCGGGACGCAGTCGTGGTGGGCGTCCAGGAGCCCGGGCCGGGCGCCGACGCGCTGCTCGACTTCGCCTTCGGCGAGGCCACGTCGCGGGGAACACCCGTCCGTGTCGTACGGGTCCTGCCCCTGCCGGCCTCCCTGGCGGCCCACCCGCACGGGAAGCTCGTCACCGAGCCGGTCGGCCCTCTCGAGGCGGAGGAACGCGTACGGCTGACCGCCGCGCTGACGCCCTGGCGGGAGAAGTTCCCCGACACACCCGTCGAGGAGCAGGTCATCACGGGCCATCCCTCCCAGGCGCTGCTGACGGCCGCGGTCACCGGTCGCCTCCTCGTCGTGGGGCGTCCCCGGTACCGGCCCGGTCCCTGGAGACTCGGCCCGGTCGCCCACGCGGCACTGCACCACGTGCCCTGCCCCGTGGCGATCGTCCCGCACGACTGAACCGCGACCGCTGAACCGCGACCGCGTGACCGTTCACGCTGACGGCAGTCCGCACGAGAGGCGCGGCGGCGACCGAACTCACGGCCCCGCGCGGGAACAAGACACGTCCGCGGGGCGCTGTTCCGGATACCCCGGCCGGTATCGCGACCTTCACGGCGAAGTCCGCGCGGAAGGGGTCCCCATCGCGGCTCGGAGGAAGGTGTGAGACCCATGACGGCTCCAGGGCAGGAGCGGCATTCACCGGGCGACCAGCCCCCGTTGGTGACCTCCTGCGGGCGCAGGATCACGGTGAAATGCCTGACGCTGACGGCGGCCCGGCCGATCACCCGGGTGACCTTGCGCGTGGGGCCGGACCAGGGTGACGAACCCGGTGTCTGGGCCGCGCTGACGGCCGAGGAGGCCCGCGAACTGGCTCACCGGCTACTCGCCCAGGCCGCCCGGGCCGAGTCCGCCGCCGGAACCGGTGTCGGAGCTGCCGCAGCTACCGCCGGAGCCGGAGCCGGAGCCGCCCGAGCGTGAACCGGGGGGCCGTTCGGCCGACAGGACGAGCCCCCTCGGCCCGAGCGCCGTCTCCCCGCGGCACCGCATGGTGGGTCCAGAGGCCGTTGAGGGAGGCCGCCATGCCGGAAGCAACCGTCGAGAACGTCCCCGCCGAGAACGCCATCGTCGTGGGCGTCGACGGCTCCGAGGCGTCGGTGTCCGCGCTGCGCTGGGCGGTCCGGGAGGCCCGAGCCGTCCACGCGAAGATCGTCGCCGTGCACGCCTGGGAGCCGACCGGGCCCATGCTCGCCCCGTACGCTCCCCCGTCTGCTCGCCCGACGGTCACCGAACAGCGGGTGAGAGCCGCGGGATTGCTCGCCGACACGCTGCGAGAGGCCCTCGGCCCCCGGATCGACGGTGACGTCCCCGCCGCTGACGTCCACGCCGTCGTGACGCAGGGGCCACCCGTTCGGGTGCTTCTGCGACACGCCCGCGGCGCGCATCTGCTCGTTCTGGGACGCCGGGCCCATGGCGCGTTCGGGCTGCCCCCGATCGGGCCGGTCGGCCGGGAGTGCCTGCTCCACGCGACGGTTCCGGTGGTCGCGGTGCCCGCCCCGGAGCCGTCCCCGGCAACGTCCAGGGGAGGGCCGCTCCTGGGGGATGCGGGCGATGGTCAGGACGGGTACGACGTCCGCGCTCTCGTGGCACGGGTCACGGCTCCCGTGCGGGGGTGACAAGTCGGGGGCGTTCGGCCCTGGCGCGTTCGCCGTCCTCGTGTTGTCCTGAAACCGATGGGAAGGGCCCCGTAGGAGAGACGCGGAGAAGCGGCCCGCGAGGTCGCGCACCGCGCAATCAGGATCCGCGAGAAGCGGGTGGGGCCCTTCCCGTCCCGCACCCCGGCTCCCGTGCCGCCGACCGACCGCAGGGTGTCACCCGTACAGCGGTCGCCAACCGCACTCGACCCGAAGCGCCCCGCCCGCGCGCCGCACGCCTTGCCCAGGACTGAAGGCCCTCGCCGGGCGGTGAGTCGGTACCGGTCGGCCCTGACGACGGAACCTGAACGGCCCATGTGACGGCGGTGTTCCGACTGGCACCTTCCACAGGGACGACGAGGAGGAGGTGCGGACCAATGGCCGGTGGCAGGCGGGGAAAGAAAACTCTGTGGCGATGGCGGAGCAATCCGCTGCGGCGCCACGAGGACGTACTGGAGGCGTGGGTCGTACTCGCCGTCTGGACGGTCATGGTGATCGGAGGCACCCTGGCCGGCTTCCTGACCGCGCGGGCGGCGCAGGAGGTCTTCGCCGACCAGCGCGCCGAGCGGCGTTCGCTCCCAGCCGTACTCCTCTCCGGCGTCCCCGTGCCGAGTTCGGGTCCGTTCAGCACGGGCGATCGTTCCTCGGCGGAGGTCCGCTGGACCGCTCCGGACGGCACCCCGCGTACCGGAACGACGCTGGTGGAGGCCGGCCGGAAGGCCGGCACCCGGGTCACGGTCTGGACCGACGGGACGGGCTCCCTGACCAGTGAGCCGCCCACCCCGAACGAAGCGGCGGTCGAGGCCGGCGCGCTCGGCACGGCCGCGGCGCTCGCCCTGAGCGGCCTGACGTACGGCGTCGGCCGTGCCGGACGGTGGTGGCTCGACCGGCGCCGTGTCGAGCAGTGGGGCAGGGAATGGACCCTGGTCGGCCCGCAATGGGGCCACAGGACGAGCTGACACCGTTCCTAAATACTGAGCGGGAGTGAGTCCTGTTGCCAGAACTCATGCTCAGCCGGACGCCCCGAACGGTGTTGGGTGTCCTGGTCGCCCGCTTTCGCTCCGCGTCCGGCGCGCAGGGATCGTGTCCGTGGTCCGGGAACGCGGGGGCGGGGTCCCTCACGCCCCGGGACGCCTGGTGGGGCCTGGACGGTCCGATGCCCCGCACGATCACTCCGGTCGTGTGGGGGCGGTGCCGTCCGTCGCCGGACCGGGTGTCCCAGGGCGCGCCTTCCGATCGCCACGGCTGCCGCGTCGTGGCGGGTGGTCTTCCTGTTCGCGGTGGTGAGGGGTTGTTGCCAGTGCTGGGTGCCCCAGCGGCTGGTGTAGGCGGGGTCGACGGCGACGACGGTGATGCCGAGTTCGGCGGCCATCGACACCAGCCGGGCCCGCAGCCTGGCCACGGGCATACCGGAGATGAGCTTGCGGAACTTCTTGCGGCGGCCGTGTTTCTCGCGGGTCGTCTCTGCGGTGAAGTCGAGGTCCTCGATGGCGAGGGCGAGGTGGTGGCGGCGGGCCCAGTGCAGCAGGCCGATCAGGGCGTGCCGGACTTGGGCGTCGCGGTGGGCGGCGCTGCCCGAGAGGTCGTAGCCGAACCGTCTGGGTGCGCCGATGGGGTTGCCGTGGGTGTCCAGGCGCCAGGCGGCCAGGTGGTCGGCGTTGGTGTCGACCCCCGCCAGGCCGCCCGCGCGGACCGAGGCCAGCGGCACGGTCTTGGTCGCAGGGTTGGTCCAGGAGGCGGTGAGGTACCAGCGGCCGCGTGCGGTGTCTTCGTGGATGCGGTAGGCCACGGCCCGGTTGGCATGGATGCGGTCGGCCCACTGCTCACCCCGGTGCGCGAAGGCCACCCTCGCGGTGAGCACGTACCGGCCGTGCGGGGCGTTCGCCAGATACGCCAGCGGGGCGGGGAGTTTGAGGGAGATCTCGCCGTCGGGGGTGACGCGGATGGTCTCGTTGCCGAACCGCTTGCCGGACTCGCCGTCGGCCTGGAGGAAGCGGCGCTCGGCCTGCCAGCGGGTGCGCCACTGCTTCTCGGTGAGTTGGGCGGCCTTCAGGTGGTGGCGGGTGTTCAGCAACCCTTTTCCGCCCCGCACCACACGCACCCGCCCGGTCTCCCAGTCCGCCCGGACTGCCTGGAGCCGGTCGGTGAGCACATGCAGACGGCGCGCCTTCGCATGCCACTCCCGCCTGCTGGCATAACCCCCCGGAACCCGCCCGCTGCCTTTCTCGCCCACCGGCAGCGACAACCGGTGCGCGATCATCCGCACACCCGCTTCCAGGCTCTGGATGTGCGCGAGCTGACTCCGCCGGGCCAGCCCCCACTGATCATGCGTGGCCTTCGTGATCGACCCGGCCCAACGGGAGGACGACACCCCCGTCACAGACCGCTTACGCGCAGCCCACCCCTCGGCGTCGTGGTCCAGCCCGCACACCGGACCTTCAGATCCCGGGAGGCCAGCGCGCCCAGATGATCCCCCACCAGACGAAGAACGCGCTCGTCCTCGGCGGTCAGCTGCTTGAGCCGGTCACGGACCGCCACACCCGACGGGCCGACGGCGACGAACGGCGCCGCCAACTCCCGCAGCCCACCCATCCCC
>NZ_LIRK01000188.1:6617-6913 GCF_001419765.1 Streptomyces torulosus | reverse complement strand
TCTCCTCGGCCTTCTTGGAGGCCGTGACGGGGCCCGCGTCGGCGCTCTTGGTCGCCTTGATGCCGCGATCCGCCAGGAGGTCCGCGAAGGCGCGGGTGGCGTCCGCCGGCGGGTCGAGGCTGCGCTCGGCGGTGCCGCTGGTGGAGTCGTTCAGGCGGGCCTCGTCGACCATGAGGGCGGTGACGGGGGCCAGGTTGAAGTCGCGGCCGATGGTGTGGAGCTCGGGTCCGTCGTAGAGGGACGTGTCGTAGGCGAGCGTGATCTCGTTCAGGTGACGCTTGGCGAGCGCGGCGGCG
>NZ_LIRK01000188.1:0-6541 GCF_001419765.1 Streptomyces torulosus | reverse complement strand
ACGACGGCCGCCGCGCGGCGGGGGCCGAGCGCCGGGGCCTCCAGCAGCGGGTCGAGGACGGCGGCGAGGGCGTCGCCGCCGGGCATGGAGTCCGCGCCGGAGGCGCCGCCGAGGCCGGTCAGTACGGAGGGGGCGCTCGGCGCGGGCCTGGGCGCCCCCTGGGCCGTACCGGACGACGTACCGGAATTACGTCCGTGATCTGCGCCACCCTCGTGACCGTGCGATGCGGCCCAGTCGCGCTCGGCCGTACGCTGACCGGTGGAGTCCCAGGGCCCGGCGGCGAGGACGGCGCCGGCCGAGAGCACCAGCCCCAGGGTGGCAGCACCCGCGGTGAGCTGGAGGTTCGTGAGGTTCTTCGTGCTCCCCGCGAGCCGCGAAGAGCGCGCGCCGACGGCGCTCGCGACGCGTACGACACCGGGTTTCACCACCCGTGCGACGCGCGCGGCACCGGGTTTCACGGCGTGCGTCATCCGCACGACACCCGGTTTCACGGCGCGCGCGACCCGCACCACATGCGGTCTCGCGGCCCGCCAGACCTTCGGCTCGGGCACGACCACCAGCCCCTTTCGCGATCACACACCTGCGTGAGGGACACTTAACCACCAGAACTATGTGTTGATCATGGAGGAGCCACCGGTGGAGTTCGACGTCACGATCGAGATTCCGAAGGGTTCGCGGAACAAGTACGAGGTGGACCACGAGACCGGTCGGATCCGCCTGGACCGTCGGCTCTTCACCTCGACCAGCTACCCGGCCGACTACGGCTTCGTCGAGAACACCCTCGGCGAGGACGGCGACCCGCTGGACGCGCTGGTCATCCTGGAGGAGCCGACCTTCCCCGGCTGTCTCATCAAGTGCCGCGCGATCGGCATGTTCCGGATGACCGACGAGGCCGGTGGCGACGACAAGCTGCTGTGCGTCCCGGCGTCCGACCCGCGTGTGGAGCACCTGCGTGACATCCACCACGTCTCGGAGTTCGACCGCCTGGAGATCCAGCACTTCTTCGAGGTCTACAAGGACCTGGAGCCCGGCAAGTCCGTCGAGGGCGCCGACTGGGTCGGCCGCGCCGAGGCCGAGGCCGAGGTCGAGAAGTCGTACAAGCGCTTCAAGGAGCAGGGCGGTCACTGACCTCCCGCCTTGCAGGCCGTGGAACCGAACGGGCCGCGTGTCCCCTTGTGGGACGCGTGGCCCGTTCGCGTACCGGTGTGTAGCGCCGCGCATACTGAGGCGTACTGGAGCTGTCGTACAGGGAGCGCCGCGGAGTGGGAGTGACGGGACGCGAGGACCGCAAGCCGGTGTCGGACGAGGCGAGCAGCGCCTTCGCCGCCGTGAGAGCGGCGGCCCAGGCGGGCCCTGTTCCGGGGATCGACGGCGAGTCGTCGGTGACGTCGGAGTTCGCGATCCCCGCCGGGCTGGACGTGCCGCCGGCCGCGGTGGAGCCGGAGTCGCAGACGACCTCGGAGTTCGCGCTGCCGCGGGGGCTCACGCAGCCCGAGCCGGTGGCCGGGGAGCAGGAGGGGTCGGCGTTCAGCACGCCGCGGACGTACCGCGCGAAGCAGGCGCCGCCCGCGTTCACGCCGGCCAACGGCATCCCGGCCGTCAGTCTGACCAAGGACGTGCCGTGGCAGGACCGGATGCGGACCATGCTGCGGATGCCGGTGGCGGAGCGGCCCGCGCCGGAGCCGGTGCGCGCGGAGGGCGAGTCGGGGCCCGCCGTGCCGCGGGTGCTCGACCTGACGCTGCGTATCGGGGAGCTGCTGCTCGCGGGCGGTGAGGGCGCGGAGGACGTGGAGGCGGCGATGTTCGCCGTCTGCCGGTCCTACGGCCTGGACCGCTGCGAGCCGACGGTGACGTTCACCCAGTTGTCGGTGACCCATCAGCCGTCGCTGGTGGACGACCCGGTCACCGCCTCGCGGATCGTGCGGCGCCGGGTCACCGACTACACACGGCTCGCGGCCGTCTTCCGGCTGGTGGACGACCTCAGCGACCCGGAGAACGTGATCTCGCTGGAGGAGGCGTACCGGCGGCTCGCGGAGATACGGCGCAACCGGCACCCGTATCCGGGCTGGGTGCTGACGGCCTCCAGCGGGCTGCTGGCGGGTGCCGCGTCCACGCTGGTCGGAGGTGGCGTCGTGGTGTTCGTGGCTGCCGCGCTGGGGGCCATGCTGGGCGACCGGCTGGCGTGGGTGTGCTCGGGGCGGGGGCTGCCGGAGTTCTACCAGTTCCTGGTGGCGGCGATGCCGCCGGCGGCGATCGGCGTGTTGCTGACCGTGTTCCATGTGGACGTGGAGGCCGCCGCCGTCATCACCGGTGGGCTGTTCGCCCTGCTGCCCGGGCGGGCGCTCGTCGCGGGCGTCCAGGACGGGCTGACCGGCTTCTACATCACCGCCTCCGCCCGCCTGCTGGAGGTCATGTACCTCTTCGTGGGCATCGTGGTGGGGGTGCTGTTCGTCCTGTACTTCGGGGTGAAGCTGGGGGCCCAGCTGAACCCGGACGCGGCGCTGAGCACCGCCGAGCGGCCCGTGCTGCAGCTCGTGGCGTCGATGCTGCTGTCGCTGACCTTCGCGGTCCTGCTCCAGCAGGAACGATCCACCGTGCTGGCGGTGACCCTCAACGGGGGTGTGGCCTGGTCGGTGTACGGGGCGATGCACTACGCGGGCGGGATCTCGCCTGTCGCGTCCACGGCGGTGGCCGCGGGCCTGGTGGGGCTGTTCGGGCAGTTGCTGTCCCGGTACCGGTTCGCGTCGGCGCTGCCGTACACGACGGCGGCGATCGGGCCGCTGCTGCCGGGTTCCGCGACGTACTTCGGGCTGCTGGCGTTCGCGCAGAACGACGTGGACGCGGGGCTGGTGTCGCTGACGAAGGCGGCGGCGCTGGCCATGGCGATCGCCATCGGGGTGAACCTCGGGTCGGAGCTGTTCCGGCTGTTCCTGCCGGGGGCCGCCCGGGCGGGGCGCAAGGCGGCGAAGCGGACCCGCGGTTTCTGAGCGCCTGCTGCCCGGGGGTGTGCTGTTCGCGGGCGGCTGCGGGTCGTCTCGGGCTGATCGCGCAGTTCCCCGCGCTCCTGAAAAGCGATCCGCGCCCCTGGGTGACAAGGGCGCGGAGTCTTGGGCGGGGGCGGCGGGTCAGTACTGCGGGTAGTTCTGCCCCTGGTAGCCCTGGTTGTGGCCCTGGTTCTGCCCCTGGTTGTGGTCCTGCGGGTACTGGTTGCCCTGGGGGTACTGCGGGGCGTACGGCTGCTGCTGCGGAGGCTGCTGGTAGCCGTGGTCCTGGTGGCCGCCGTTGTCGTAGCCCTGGTTCGGGTAGCCCTGGTAGCCCTGGTTGTCGTAGCCCTGGTGCTGGTCGTACTGCTGCTGGTGTGGGGGCTGCTGGGCGTACGGCTGGGGCTGGTCGGCGGAGGGGACGCGGCGGAGCTGGGTCGTCGCGTCGTCCATCACCGGGGCGGCGGCCGGGGGCTGTTCGGGCTGGTTCTTCTTCGCCTTACGGGCCTTCAGCAGCTCGATGATGATCGGGAGCACCGAGATGAGGACGATCAGGATCAGCATCGCCTCGATGTTCTTGCGGACGAAGTCGATCTGACCGAGCCAGGCGCCCAGCAGCGTGACGCCCGCGCCCCAGAGGACGCCGCCGACGACGTTGAAGATCAGGAACGAGCGGTACTTCATGCCGCTGACGCCGGCGATGATCGGCGTGAACGTGCGCACGATGGGCACGAAGCGGGCCAGGACGAGGGACTTCGGGCCGTGCTTCTCGAAGAACTCGTGGGCCTTGGTGACGTTCTCCTGCTTGAACAGGCGGGAGTCGGGCCGCTTGAAGAGGGCGGGGCCGACCTTCTTGCCGAACATGTAGCCCGCCTGGTCGCCCAGGATCGCCGAGACGCAGATCAGCACGATGGCCGCCCACAGCGGGAAGTCCAGCACATCGGTCGCGATGAGCATGCCGGCCGTGAACAGCAGCGAGTCACCCGGCAGGAAGAAGCCGATGAGGAGGCCGGACTCGGCGAACACGATCACGAGCAGGCCCCAGATCCCGAACGAGTCGAGCAGATAATCCGGGTCCAGCCAGCTCGGTCCGAGGGCGATCGTCGTCACGGTTCCGGGCTCCTGGGGGTGAGAGGCAAGTGAGGGCCCGCGGGTGAGGACCCACAGGGGTGACCAAAGCTATCAACGCACGGTCACGCCCTCAGGTTCCACGGGCTCCTCCAGAGTGCCCTGTGCCCGCCCTGGGACCAAGCTGTGTGCTCAGGGGCGCGCACGGGTGGCGTTGGCCGTGATCGCCTCCCTCAGGTGCTCCGCGAGCCCCGGGCGCATGGAGTCGTAGAACGCCTTGAACCGCTCGTCGGCGACGTACATCTCGCCGAGGGAACGGTGCATGTCGTAGGGGCACTCGTAGAACCAGCGGCAGATGTGCAGGCGGTGCTCCTCGGCCATGTCCATCGCGGCCTCGCCGGTCGCCGGTTCGCCGGCGGTCATCAGGGCGTCGTAGCGCGCGCCCCAGTCGGCCACCTCGGCCTGCATGCGCTTCCAGTCGTCCTTGGTGTACGAGGCGGCTCGTCGCTGCGACTCGGCGTACGCGTCGGTGCCGCCCCAGCGCTGCTCGGCCTCCTCGGCGTACTGCTCGGGGTCCTTGTCCCCGAAGACCTCGAACCGCTCCTCGGGCGTGAGGTTGATTCCCATCTTCCGTGCCTCCATGGCGTGCTCCACGGCCGCGGCCATCTTCTGCAGCTTCTCGATCCGGGCGGTCAGCAGCTCGTGCTGGCGGCGCAGGTGCGCCCGCGGGTCCGTCTCCGGGTCGTCGAGCAGGGCCGCGACCTCGTCGAGGGGGAAACCGAGTTCCCGGTAGAACAGGATCTGCTGCAGCCGGTCGAGGTCGGCGTCGCTGTAACGGCGGTGCCCCGCGTGGGTGCGTTCGCTCGGTACGAGCAGGCCGATCTCGTCGTAGTGGTGCAGCGTGCGCACCGTGATCCCGGCGAATCCGGAGACCTGCCCCACGGTGTGGCTCATGTTCCGCTCCTCCCTTCGGTCTCCGTCCAGCCTGGGTCCTCACGTCGCGTGAGGTGCAAGTCCCCCGTACCGCACCTACCGTCGAAGACATGCCACTGCACCGATGGGACCCCCTCGCCCCGGACGACCGGCGGCACGACGGCGACCGGCGGCGGATCGCCGTGAACCCCTTCTACGGCGCGGCCGATCCGGTCGCCGGTATGGCGGAGGCCCCGCCCAGGCACCGGCTGCCGGACGGCCCGCTGACGCCCTCCACGGCGTATCAGCTGGTCCACGACGAACTCATGCTGGACGGCAACGCGCGGCTGAACCTCGCCACGTTCGTCACCACCTGGATGGAGCCGCAGGCCGCCGTCCTGATGAGTGAGTGCCGGGACAAGAACATGATCGACAAGGACGAGTACCCGCGCACGGCGGAGCTGGAGCGGCGCTGTGTGGCGATGCTCGCCGATCTGTGGAACGCGCCGGACCCGGCCACGGCCGTCGGCTGCTCGACCACCGGGTCCAGTGAGGCGTGCATGCTCGCCGGGATGGCCCTCAAACGGCGGTGGGCGCGGCGCAACGCCGACCGGTACCCCTCGGCGGACGCGCGACCCAATCTGATCATGGGCGTCAATGTGCAGGTCTGCTGGGAGAAGTTCTGCAACTTCTGGGAGGTGGAGGCCCGGCAGGTGCCCATGGAGGGCGACCGGTTCCACCTCGACCCGGCGGCGGCCGCCGCGCTGTGCGACGAGAACACCATCGGGGTGGTGGGTGTCCTCGGGTCCACCTTCGACGGGTCCTACGAGCCGATCGCGGAGCTGTGCGCGGCGCTCGACGAGCTGCAGGAGCGCACGGGGCTCGACGTGCCCGTGCATGTCGACGGGGCGTCGGGCGCCATGGTCGCGCCGTTCCTCGACGAGGACCTCGTGTGGGACTTCCGGCTGCCGAGGGTGGCGTCGATCAACACGTCCGGGCACAAGTACGGGCTGGTGTACCCCGGGGTGGGCTGGGCGCTGTGGCGGTCGCCCGCCGAGCTGCCCGAGGAGCTGGTGTTCCGGGTGAACTACCTGGGCGGCGACATGCCGACCTTCGCGCTGAACTTCTCGCGGCCGGGCGCCCAGGTCGTCGCGCAGTACTACACCTTCCTGCGGCTGGGCCGCGAGGGGTTCCGGGCGGTGCAGCAGTCCACGCGGGACGTCGCCACCGGACTCGCCGAGCAGGTGGCCGCGTTCGGTGACTTCCGGCTGCTCACACGGGGCGACGAGCTGCCGGTGTTCGCCTTCACCACCACCGACGACGTCACCGCGTACGACGTGTTCGACGTGGCGCGGCGGCTGAGCGAGCGGGGCTGGCTGGTGCCGGCGTACACCTTCCCGGAGAACCGGCAGGACCTGTCCGTGCTGCGCGTGGTGTGCCGCAACGGGTTCTCCTCCGACCTCGCCGAGCTGTTCCTGGAGGATCTGGGGCGGCTGCTGCCCGAACTGCGCAAGCAGCCGCACCCGATCACCCGCGACAAGGCCGCCGCGACCGGCTTCCACCACTAGACGAGTAGTTCC
>NZ_LIRK01000187.1 GCF_001419765.1 Streptomyces torulosus | reverse complement strand
GGCCGGGCCGCAGGCCCATGCCTTCAGGGGCGCGGGGAACTGCGCGAGAAACCACACACCCACCCGCACCCGCCGACGAACCGCGCACCCCCGAGCTATGAGGCGCCCCCGGTCAGCTCTCGCACGCCGCCAGCAGCTCCTCCAGCTCCCCCGTCACCGCCTTCCCCAGCACCTCCAGATCCGGCACGGCCTCCGCGTCGGCGACCAGCCCGTAGTGGACGCTCCCCCGGTACGTGGAGATCGCCACCGCCACGGACTGCCCATGAGCCAGGGGGGCCAGCGGGTACACCTCGGCGAGCGGGCAGCCACCGAGCCGCAGGCCGAGGCTCGGGAGCGGCACGCTGGTGACGAGGATGTCGAACCAGAGGCGCGCGGCCTGGCTCACCAGGGGCCCGCCGAGCCGGTGCCCCAGCGGCGGCACATGGTCGGCGAGCAGCGCGACCGCCCCGGCGCCGCGGTTCGGCCCGGCGTCCTTGTTGCGGTCCATGGCCGTACGGACCGTACGGAGCCGGCCGAGCGGGTCGGGGTCGTCGACGGGCAGCTTCATCAGATAGCCGGAGAGCCGGTTGCCCTGGGGGTGCGCGGTGCGTGGCCGGCGCTTGGAGACGGGGATGAGCGCCCGGGGCGCGACCCCTTCGCTGCCGTCACCCCGCTCGTCCAGCCAGCGCCGCAGCGCGCCCGCGACGACCGCGATGAGGACGTCGTTGACGGTGCCGCCGACGGTCTTGCGGATGCGGTGCACGTCGTCGAGGTCGAGGACCACGCCGACGGTGCGGCGGGTGCCGCTCGGCTCGGCGGTCAGCGCGGCGGTGCCCCGCGCGCCCAGCGTCGCGTCGAGCGTGGTGCGGGCGACGGAGGTGCCGATGTCGACGGCCCGGCCCAGGTCGGAGAGGGTGCCGCGGAGGAGCGCGGGCAGTTTGCGCACCTCGCCGAGGAGGCTGCGCGGGGGTTCGGCGGGGCGTGGCCGGGGCGCGGGCATGTCCATGGGGTCCATGACGGCGGCGGCGAGGGTCAGCGCCCGCAGTCCGTCGGCCAGGGCATGGTGGAACTTGAACAGCACCGCGAAGGAGGTGCCGTCCTCCCCGGGCAGGACGTGCGCCTCCCACGGCGGCCGGTCGCGTTCCAGGGGGCGTTCCAGCAGCCGGCCGGCCACCGCGTGGAAGTCGCGGGTCGGCGCGTGGAGTCGTACGTGGTCGAAGGGCTCGAAGTCGGCGACGGGCTCGCGGGTCGCGCCGCCGAAGGTGAGCGGCAGGCGGACATCGGGCCGCCAGACGTCCCGGATCCGCATCCGCAGCGCGGACACCCCGGCGGCACGGGCGGCGAGCAGGTCGGCGGCGTGGGCGCCCGCGGTGGGCGAGTTCGCCGTGAAGACGCCGAGGGCTGCCAGGTGCATGGGATGTTCGGCGGACTCGATGTTCCAGAAGGCCAGGTCGAGTGGTGCGAGCTCGTCAGAAGTCAATGGCTTGCCTCGCGTCGACGACGGGTGAGTCTGCAGTCAACCGCCGTTGGCCGATTACGGTCAAGTACGATCGAGCTACGCTCAGTTAACAGCAGATTAAGTCCCACCTCCTGGCGAGAGGCGGGACCACTGGGACATCTGCCGTCACTTGGGGGTCATCTCAACCCACCCGGCCCAGCGCGGCGTGATGAACCGCACAGCCGCTCGACGCGCATCCGTGCAGAGTCACGACACCTGCTGGCCCTTGCCGAGGGCGATCACCCCGCCCTTGGAGACCGTGTACAGCTCGGCGTCGCGCTCCGGGTTGACGCCGATGGTGGCGCCCGGTGGCACCTGGACGTTCTTGTCGAGGACGGCGCCCCGGACGACCGCGCCCCGGCCGATGTGGACGTTGTCGTGCAGCACCGACCCCTGGACCACGGCCCCGGGGTCGACGACGACGCCCGGCGACAGCACGGACCGGGTCACCTGGCCCCGGATCAGACAGCCCGCACTGATGATCGACTCGCTGGCCATGCCGCCCGCGTTGAAGCGGGCCGGGGAGAGCTGGCCGGAGCTGGTGTAGATGGGCCAGCTGCGGTTGAACAGGTTGAAGGCGGGGCGCTCGGCGATGAGGTCCATATGGGCGTCGTAGTAGGCGTCGAGGGTCCCGACGTCCCGCCAGTAGCCGCGGTCGCGGTTGGTCTCGCCGGGCACGTGGTTGGCGCTGAAGTCGTACAGCTGCGCCTCGCCCCGCTCGGTGAGCTGGGGCAGGATCGAGCCGCCCATGTCGTGGACGGAGTTCTCGTCCTCGGCGTCCCGCTGGAGCGCCTCCACCAGGGCCTTGGTGGTGAAGATGTAGTTGCCCATCGAGGCGAACACGCACTCGGGGTCGTCTACGAGGCCGGGCGGGTCGGCGGGCTTCTCCAGGAAACGCTCCACGGACCGGCCGTCGGAGCCGGGGGTGATCACACCGAAGGAGGAGGACTCGGTGCGGGGCACGCGTATCCCGGCGACGGTCACTCCCGCGCCGCCCTCGATGTGCTGGGCCAGCATCTGCCGGGGGTCCATGCGGTAGACGTGGTCGGCGCCGAAGACGGCGACGTACTCGGGCTGTTCGTCGTGCACCAGGTTCAGGGACTGCAGCAGCGCGTCGGCGCTGCCCAGGTACCAGCGCGGGCCGAGCCGCTGCTGGGCGGGGACCGGGGTGACGTAGTTGCCGAGCAGGCTCGACATCCGCCAGGTGGTGGTGATGTGCCGGTCCAGGGAGTGCGATTTGTACTGGGTCAGGACGCAGATCCGCAGGATGTCCGCGTTCACGAGATTGGAGAGTACGAAGTCCACGAGACGGTACGTCCCGCCGAAGGTCACCGCGGGTTTCGCGCGGTCGGCGGTCAGAGGCATCAGCCTCTTGCCCTCGCCGCCCGCCAGTACGATTCCCAGCACCGAAGGTCCACCGCGCCGCATGCCGCCGCCCCTCTACGCCCGGTTGTGCCGTGCTCTGTCCTGTGTGCCTACCCCTGTTTGAGGACTTCCTCGTACAGGTGGACCGTCCGCCGGGCCACCGCGTCCCAGCCGAACTCGCGCACCGCGCGCTCCCGGCCCGCCTCGCCCATACGGGCGGCGGTCGCGGGGTCGGCGAGGACCGAGTCGAGGGCGCGGGCCAGCTGAGCTTCGAAGCCGTCCTCGGTTGACACGAGGAGTCCCGTGACGCCGTCCTCCACGACCTCCGGGATACCGCCCACCCGTGACGCGACCACCGCCGTGCCGCAGGCCATGGCCTCCAGGTTGACGATGCCGAGCGGTTCGTACACCGAGGGGCAGACGAACACGGCGGCGTGGGTGAGGAGTTGGATCACCTCCGGGCGCGGCAGCATCTGCGGGATCCAGTGCAGGCCCTCGCGGACGCGGCTCAGCTCCTCGAAGAGGTCGCGGAACTCCCGGTCGATCTCCGGGGTGTCGGGGGCGCCGGCGCACAGCACGACCTGGACGTCCGGGTCGATGGCCCGTACGGCCCGCAGCAGATGGGGCACGCCCTTCTGGCGGGTGATGCGGCCGACGAACAGGACGTAGGGGCGGGCCCGGTCGAGGCCGACGCGATCGAGGACGTCCGTGGCGTGGTCGGGCCGGTAGAGGGAGGTGTCGATGCCGTTGTGCACGACTCGCACCCGGGCCGGGTCCAGGGCCGGGTAGCAGCCGAGGATGTCGTCGCGCATGGCGCCGGACACCGCGATCACCGCGTCGGCGGATTCGATCGCCGTGCGCTCGGCCCAGCTGGACAGGGCGTAGCCGCCGCCCAGTTGCTCGGCCTTCCAGGGGCGCAGCGGTTCCAGCGAGTGGGCGGTCATCACGTGCGGGATGCCGTGCAGCAGCTTGCCGAAGTGGCCGGCGAGATTGGCGTACCAGGTGTGCGAGTGGACGAGTTCCCGGCCGTCGAGGCCGGCGGCGATGGACAGGTCCACGGAGAACGTGCGCAGTGCGTCGTTGGCGCCGTCCAGCGCCGACCAGGGCCGGTGGCGTACGACGCCGCCCGCGGCGCCCTCGCCCCAGCAGTGCACGTCGAGGTCGACGAGGGACCTCAACTCCCGTGCGAGGAACTCGACGTGGACCCCCGCGCCTCCGTAGACGTCGGGCGGATACTCCCGGGTCAGCAGGCCGACTCGCACCCGGAACCCCCTGTCTCACATGACTCGTTCCCACATGGTCACCCACACGGGGCGGTTGGGGAAGAGCGCCATGTCTCTAGCGGGTGCCACCCGTCCTGCCCGACGGCCGGGTCCGGGCCGGTGGCCGGTCGAAGCAGCAGTCGCCGCAGAGTCCGCCGCCGGGCAGCCGGTAGTAGAGGCAGCAGCTGCGGCGGCGGTGGGTGGCGGGGTCGAGGGTGCCGGCGAGATCGGGGTGGGCGAGCTGCGCGGCGGCCAGCCGACGGGCCCGGTCCGCTGCCTCCGCGCGTCCGTGCGCGGCGGCCCAGCGGTCGATCTGCCGCACGGCTCCCATGAGCGCCGAGGCCGCGTTCCCCCAGAGCAGACGGAGGGAAACGGGCAGTTGGGAGCAGAGGGCCGCCGCCAGGGGGACGAGATGCGCCTCCCGTACGACCTCGCCGAGCCGGTCGGCGGGCAGCATCCGTACCCCGGTCAGCCAGAGGTCGTCGGGGGCGCTCGCGTCGGGGTCCCAGTGCAGCAGTCGGGGGTCGAGATCGGGGACGCGGCCGTGGAGGGCGGCGGTGCCGAGGGCGACCGACCACAGCCGGGCGGCGAGGCCGAGGTGGGCGATGGAGGCCGCGACGCGGGGTTCGGGGGCCCGGACGCTGTCCGCCACCTTCCGGACACGGAAAATTACGGGATTCGCGTAAACCTCCTTCTTCACATCGGCATCCCGTGCCGCGTACGCCTCCGCGAGGGTGGGCAGCGGGCGCCCCGGTGCTTCCCCCGTGCGTAGTACGAAGAAGCCGCCGAGGGCGGAGAGGTCCGTGAGGTCGGCGGCATGGTCCACGACATCGAGTAGTACCAGGGCCTACGGGCGGGTTCGCGGGGAGGGGTGCACTCCGTGTCGCCCCTCCTGAGGATGACGGGCGGCGAGTCGTACTCCATCGGCAGTACGACGCAATGAGTGCTCAGGTACGACGACGCGAACACGTTCGCGAGGCATCGTGGTCACCATGAAAGCCGACCGTTCGCAGCGGCGGGCCGAGCGCCCCCGCCCCTCGTCGAGGAGCCGCTCATGAGCGCCCTCGCGTTGTCCGTGCTGCTGTCGTTCGTCTCCGCCGTGGCCTACGCGGGCGGTGCGATCGTGCAGGAGCGTGTCGCGGTGACCTCCCCCGGCCGGACCTACGCGCCGCTGCGCCGCCCGGGCTGGTGGGCCGCCGTCGGACTGAACGGTCTCGGCGGGCTGCTGCACGTGGTGGCCCTGGCGTACGGCCCGCTCAGCCTGGTGCAGCCGCTGGGCGCGCTGACCATCGTCTTCGCCCTGCCCATGGCGGCTCTCTTCGTCGGCCGCAGGGCCGGGGCGACGGCCTGGCGGGGCGCGATCATGGCGACGGTGGGTCTCGCGGGCCTGCTCTCCCTGGTCGGTACGGCCGACGCGCAGTCCCTGGACACCGCCGAGCGCGTGCTGGTGGCCCTGGTCAGCGCGGGCGCGGTGGCGGCGCTGATGACGGCGGCCCACGCCGCGCACCGGCATCCGACGACGCGCAGCATCCTGCTGGCGGTGGCGTCCGGTGTCGCGTTCGGCATGTCCTCGGTGTTCACCAAGACGGTGGCCGTCGACTGGACGGACGGTGTCGCGCTCGCCGACCTGCCGACCCTCGCGGTCATCGGTGTCTTCGCCACGGCCGGTCTGCTGCTGTCCCAGGCCTCCTACCGCAACGGCGGCCTCGCGGCCCCGCTCGCCACCCTGACCGTCGTGAACCCGGTGGTGGCGGCGGCGGTCGGCATCACGATGTTCGGCGAGACGTTCCGCTACGGCACCACGGGCACCCTCCTCGCCCTGGGCTGCGGAGTCGTCGCGGCGGGCGGTCTGATCCTGCTCACCACCGAGCGGCTCCACGAGGAGGCGCGGCGCGAGCGGGTCGGGGACGAGGACACGGCGGACGCGTCGACGGTCGCCGACCGGGAGGCGGCCCTCGCCGTCGAGCGGCTGCTCGCGGGGCTTCCCTCACGGCCGGCCGGGGTCCCGGCGGCGGCCGACGGGTCGGTCGGCCTCGATCAGCGGGTGGTCGTACCGGCGCCGTTCCGCAGGGCCGGGGGCTCCGGTGACGAGGGGCGGCCCGAGCTGGAGCTGCGGCCGTTCCACGGCGAGCTGTATGTGCCGCGGCCGCACGGCGACCGGCATCGGGACCACGTCGGGACGTGAGCGGGAGGCCCGGAGCGGGCCTCCCGCGGTACGTCGGCGCGTCAGAGACGCACCCCTCCGGCCCGGAGATAGGCGATCGGGTCGACGTCACTGCCGAAGCCGGGCCCCGTCCGCACCTCGAAGTGCAGATGCGGGCCCGAGCTGTTGCCCGTGGAACCGGAGCGGCCGATGCGCTGGCCCGCGCTCACATGCTGCCCCGCCTTCACGGAGATCGCCGACAGATGGGCGTACTGCGTGTACCGGCCGTCGGCGTGCCGGATGACCACCTGGTAGCCGAAGGAGCCGCCCCAGCCGGCCGTGACGACCTCACCGGAGGCCACGGACTTCACGGTGCTGCCGGTCGGCACGGGGAAGTCGACACCCGTGTGGTAGCCCTTCGACCAGGAGGAACCGGAGGCGCGGTAGGGAGTGCCGAGGGAGGCGTTCACCGGGGCGACCCGGGACCCAGACTCCTGCCGCGAGTCGGTCCGCTGCTCCCGCTTCTGCTCCTTCTTCCGCTCCTTCTTCTCTTCCTTCTCGGGCCGCTCCTTCTTCGGCTGCTCCTTCTTGTGCTCCTTCTTCGGGGCGGCCGAGGTCAGACTCAGCCGCTGGCCCGGCAGGATGCGGTCCGGGTCGGAGCCGATGATCCTGCGGTTGGCGTTGTAGAGCCCGCGCCAACCGCCCTTGACCTCCTCGGACTCGGCGATCTCGGAGAGCGTGTCGCCCCGGACGACCGTGTACATCTCGACCTTGCCCGCCTGCGACTGGGGCGTGGTCTGCGGTTTGACGTCCTCGATGGTGCGCGGCGCGTCGCCGCCGCGGGTGAGGCCCGCGCGGACCGAGCAGTGGGGCCAGGCGCCGGGGCCCTGGCCGTCCAGCACCTTCTCGGCGATCGCGATCTGCTGTTCCTTGGTCGCCAGGTCGGCGCGCGCGGCGTAGGCCCTTCCGCCGTACGCCTCCCAGGTCGACTGATTGAACTGGAGGCCGCCGTAGTAGCCGTTGCCGGTGTTGATGTCCCAGTCACCGGTGGACTCGCAGGCCGCGACCTTCTCCCAGGTGTCCACGTCGGCCGCCTCGGCGACTCCCGTACCGATCAGCGGGAGTGCGATGCCGGCGCCGCCGGCTGTGACCGTGAGTGAAGCACGGTTGATTCTGTTCGGCTGGTACCGGCGGTGCCGGCCGCGTACGGCCATGGAGTAGCCCCCCTCGCCTCTGCCACGAAGTCGCAAAAGTAAGCGCCGCGAACAGGCCATGACAAGACGAAAATCCAGCCGCACCAACCTCGCGAGTGGCGCGGAAACGACCTGTCCCGGCGCGTAAGTACCTCTGTCCGGCGCACGCGTGAGCGGGTGCGGCGCGTGAAGCGCGCCGGTTGCGCGCTCCATTGAGGCAGGTGGGGCCCTTTCCGCGTACTCAAGAACGACGTGCCGCGCGGTGCGCAAGGGGCCGCCGCACGTCAGGATGACCGGAAGGGCAATACTGGCGAGCACTGACGGCAGCACCAATATGAGGACCTACCGGCACCACTTGTGCATCACGACGTGACCATCACGACTCGACCGATTCACCGGCACCACTGATTCCAGGATCCATAGGAGCCAACCGCATGAGCACTTCAGCCCAGATCGGCGTCACCGGCCTCGCGGTCATGGGGAGCAATCTCGCCCGCAACTTCGCCCGCAACGGCTACACGGTCGCCGTCCACAACCGCTCCGCGGCGAAGACCCACGCGCTGGTGGAGGAGCACGGGCACGAGGGCGACTTCATCGCGGCCGAGACCGCCAAGGACTTCGTCCAGGCGCTGGAGCGCCCCCGGCGTCTGGTGGTGATGGTGAAGGCCGGCGGCCCCACCGACGCGGTGATCGAGGAGTTCGCGCCGCTGCTGGAGCCCGGCGACATGATCATCGACGGCGGCAACGCGCACTTCGCCGACACCCGTCGGCGGGAGGCCGCGCTGCGCGAGCAGGGCATCCTCTTCGTGGGCGCGGGCATCTCCGGCGGTGAGGAGGGCGCGCTCAACGGGCCCAGCATCATGCCGGGCGGCCCGGCCGAGTCGTACGACTCCCTCGGCCCGATGCTGGAGAAGATCTCCGCGAAGGCCGCCGACGGGGCGCCGTGCGTGACGCACGTCGGTCCGGACGGCGCCGGGCACTTCGTGAAGATGGTCCACAACGGCATCGAGTACGCCGACATGCAGCTGATCGGCGAGGCGTACCAGTTGCTGCGCGATGTGGCCGGGTACTCCCCCGCGCAGATCGCGGAGATCTTCCGCACCTGGAACACCGGGCGCCTCGACTCGTATCTGATCGAGATCACCGCCGAGGTGCTGGCGCACGTGGACGCGGCGACCGGCAAGCCGTTCGTGGACGTCGTCGTCGACCAGGCGGAGCAGAAGGGCACGGGCCGCTGGACCGTGCAGATCGCGCTGGACCTGGGTGTGCCGGTCTCCGGTATCGCCGAGGCCGTCTTCGCGCGCTCGCTGTCCGGGCACGCCGCGCTGCGTGACGCCTCGCGCTCGCTGGCGGGCCCGAAGGCGGCGCCGCTCAGCGCGGCCGAGGCGGGTGCCTTCGCCGACCGGGTCGAGCAGGCGCTGTACGCGTCCAAGATCGTGTCGTACACGCAGGGCTTCCACGAGATCGACGCGGCCCGCGCCGAGTACGACTGGGACATCGACCTCGGCAAGGTCGCCTCGATCTGGCGGGGCGGCTGCATCATCCGCGCGGCCTTCCTCGACCGTATCCGCGCCGCGATCTCCTGCGCGAACGTCTCGTCGGACAGCAGGCTCGGCAGGTCCGGCCGGGCGTCGTACGCGGCGCGGATACGGTCGAG
>NZ_LIRK01000186.1 GCF_001419765.1 Streptomyces torulosus | reverse complement strand
CGCGGACGCCATATGGGGGTGGGTGGCCGGCGGGGCACTGATGCTGCTGATCGCCGCCGTGATGGTCGAACTGGGCATCGCCGTGCCCAAGACGGGCGGGCTGATCTTCCTGCCGCTCCAGGCCGCCGGGCCGCTCGTGGCCACGGTCGTGGCCGCCGGCCTGTGGATCGTCTACGCGGCGAACCCGGCGAGCGAGGCGGCGGCCATGGTCCGCGGGCTGGCGTACGAGTACCCGTGGCTGCTGGAGAACGGGGATCGGCTGGCGGGGGCCGGCGGGCTCGGCGGGAGCGTGGCCCGGCCCTACGACCTGTCGAACAGCGGTCTGCTGTGCGCGGTGGCGTTCCTGGCGTTGATCATGGCCGTGAATCTGCTGCCGCAGCGCCGGCTGATCCGGCTGAACCTCGTCGTCACCGTGGTGAAGGTCCTGATCCCGGTGCTGATCGTGGTCTGCCTGTGGCGCTACACGCTCGACACCGCGCACAGCTGTGTGCCGAAGGACGTCTGGTACCTCAGCGGGCAGGAGGACACCAAGGCGGCCCTCCAGGCGAGGGCCGGGCACCCGAAGCCGCAGGACTTCCTCTACATGGTGCTGGGCGGCAGCATCATCTACGCCTACATCGGCTTCCAGGCCCCGCTCGACTTCGCGGGCAACGTCAAACGGCGCGGCAGGGGCGAGGCCGCCCGGCTGCGGTGGGCGGTGTACGGCACGCTCGTCGGCGCGTTCCTGCTGTACACGGCCCTCCAGTGGATCTTCGGCCGGCTCTGCGGCGAGCTGACCGGCAACATGCTGGCGTCCCCGTACGCCCAGTTCGCCACGGCCCTGGGCGGGATGTGGCTGGTCTGGCTGATCCGGCTGAACGCGGTGCTGTCCCCCATGGGATCCGGGATCGTCTTCACCCACGCCCTGACCCGCGAGGTCGCCGCCCTCAGCCGCGCCCACCTCACCCACCGGGGGCTGCAGACCGCCCGGCGGGCGTCGTTCCGGTTCCGGGGCGCCGAGATCGACGCGTTCTGGATGATCCTGCTGGTCAACTTCACCATCGGTTTGGTGATGCTGCTGCTGGTCAAGGGCAGCTGGGAGGACCTGGTCGCCCTCAACAGCGTGCCGGCGCTGGTGGTGTACGCCATGCCGGGCGTCGTCCTTGTGGCGTTGAAACCGCCGGGGTTCCCGGGCGCACGCCGGGTACTGCACCTGGTGCTGTCCGCGACCGCGTTCGTCGCGATCGCCGTGGTGATCCACGAGGCCGGGTGGGGCAAGGTGTGGCGGGGCATGGCCGCCGTGGCGGTGGGCTCGGCCCTGCTGCTCGGCCTGCCCCTGCTGGCCCGGCTCGACCTGCCCTTCCTGGGACGCCTGTTGCGCCGCTACGACGCCCGGGACCATGTCTCCCGCTTCGCGCGCCCCGACGATCCCGCCGTACGGCCGGTGCTGCTCTTCCTCACCCATCTGGCGGTGCTCGTGCTGTGCACGGGGCTGCGGGACGCCCTGGACGGGAGGTTCGAGGACGTGGGCCTGGTGACGCTTCCCGTCGCCGCCCTCTCCGCGGCCGTCCTCTTCCCCCTGCTGGTCACGGCCTGCCGCCGCTACATGGCCGCGGTGCCGCCGACCCTGCCCGGTCCCCGGCGGGAGGCGGAACCGGAGCCGAGGACGGCGGTCACCGCAGGGACTTGATGACCCACTCCGCCGCCTCGCGCCGCCCGGCGTCCCGCAGCGCGGTCACCGCGTCGTCGCGGTGACCGACGTCGGACCAGCGGCCCACGGTGGCGCGCAGCAGCAGTTCCGCGTCCGGCAGCGGCAGCGCGAGCACCCCGCCGACGACCTCGACCACATCGGCCGGGGTCACCAACTGCTCGTTCTCCAACAGCCGTTCGAGCAGGGTCCAGGCGACTTTGTGCAGCCCTGCTCGGTGCAGCCGTCCCGCGACATCGGCGACCAGCGCGGCGTCGACCGTCAACGCGTGGGAGGGGTCGGACAGTTCACGGCACGCGGCGCGTACGGCGACGGAGTACCGGGCGTCGTGCAGTGCGCGCAGGCAGTCCACGAACCGGTCGCGGTCCGCGTCCGGCCGCATCACGGCCATGGCGAGCCGGCGCCCCACCGTGTCCGCGGCGCGGGTCCGGTCGCGGCTGCGGACGACCCGGCCCAGCAGGGTCACCAGGTCGGCGCCGGAGCGCCCCTCCACATGGACGGCGGCCGCGTGGCCCAGCATCTGGGAGCACTGCGGGTCGGCGTCCTCCACCCGCAGCCACTCGTCCAGCTGCCGCAACTCGTTCAGCGTGCGGGGCACGGCCCCCGAACCGTCGGGCCCCGCACGCTGAACGAG
>NZ_LIRK01000185.1 GCF_001419765.1 Streptomyces torulosus | reverse complement strand
GGGGGACCGACTCCACCGGGGAGGGCGGGACGGGGTCCCATTCGCGGTGGTGGATGCGGGTGCCGAAGCCGTAACGGCCGACGAGACGGCCGGCGGGGCGGGTGACCAGCCAGTGGAGGCGGCGCATGGGGGCCGTGCCCCGGTAGTACCAGCGGGCGGGCGCGCTGACCGAGACGACCGCGTCGATGCCGGCGTCCGGCAGGGCCGCGTGGCGCAGGACGACCGAGCCGCCCATGGAGAAGCCGACCGTGACGACGCGTTCGTACCCGAGGTCGCGCGCCCAGCGGACGGCCGCCGCCAGATCGAGGACCTCGCGGTCACCCACCGTGGAATGGCCGCCGGACCGTCCGTGGCCGCGGAAGGAGAAGGTCACGACGGAGCCGTACCGGGTGAGGGCCGCCACCACTCTTCGAACATGCGGCCGGTCCACACCGCCCGTGAACCCGTGCGCGACGACGATCGCCGGCTGGCTTCCGAGTGGCTTTCCGGTGTCATCGGAGAGAAGGTGAGAGGCGTTGTATACGACACTGCCCGGGTCGTATACGGCCTCGATATTCACCCCGTCTTCCGTGCTCAGAAACCTGCGCAAGGGGCTCGTCGGCGGTCGGGAAGCGGTTCGGTTCCCCGTCTCAGAGTCCGGGATATCGAAAGATCGCGTCACATCACCTGCCGGACCAGCTCTCATGTGGGCTATTCTGCTGGACAGAGGACTCGGGCAACGTAGCCCCCGGGTCCTTTTGTGCTTTCGGAAGCGTTGTATACGAAGCGGGAAACGCCAGGTGACCGCAGGTGTACGGGGCCCCGGGAACGCAGAGCAGAACGCTGTGAAGTTCCGCAGTGCAGTTCGCAGTGCCGTAAACGTCCTCGCAGGGACCGAGGAGGAACCAGACATATGAGTTCTCTGCTGCTCCTGACCAATGCCCTCCAGCCGTCGACGGAGGTGCTCCCGGCTCTCGGCCTGCTGCTCCACAACGTGCGGGTGGCCCCGGCGGAAGGCCCCGCCCTCGTCGACACCCCCGGTGCCGACGTGATCCTCATCGACGGACGCCGTGACCTCCCGCAGGTCCGCAGCCTGTGTCAGCTGCTGCGCTCCACCGGGCCCGGCTGCCCGCTCATCCTCGTCGTCACGGAGGGCGGCCTCGCCGCCGTCACCGCCGACTGGGGCATCGACGACGTCCTCCTCGACACCGCCGGCCCCGCCGAGGTGGAGGCACGGCTCCGGCTCGCCATGGGCAGGCAGCAGATCGTCAACGACGACTCCCCGATGGAGATCCGCAACGGCGACCTGTCGGTCGACGAGGCGACGTACTCCGCCAAGCTCAAGGGCCGCGTCCTCGACCTCACCTTCAAGGAGTTCGAGCTCCTCAAATACCTCGCGCAGCACCCCGGCCGCGTCTTCACGCGCGCCCAGCTGCTGCAGGAGGTCTGGGGCTACGACTACTTCGGCGGCACGCGCACCGTGGACGTCCACGTACGACGACTGCGCGCCAAGCTCGGCCCCGAGCACGAGTCGCTGATCGGCACCGTCCGGAACGTCGGTTATCGATTCGTTACGCCCGAGAAGGGCGAGCGCGCGAGCGACGAGGCGAAGGCCAAGGCCGGACACTCAAAGGCGGAGGATGCGGACGAGACGGCGCCCCTGGAGGCCGCCGAGGTCGCGGCCGAGGCGTAGTGCGCGGCCTCATCCCCTCCTCCCCGCACGGCGGACGCGGGGCTCTCGCACAGACGAGCCCCTGTACGCCCTGCCCAGGGGCGGTCCATCCGCGTAGACTCCGCGCGTGGCCAAGGTGACTCGAGATGATGTGGCGCGACTGGCGGGTACTTCCACCGCCGTCGTCAGCTACGTCATCAACAACGGACCCCGGCCGGTCGCCCCGGCCACGCGCGAGCGTGTCCTCGCCGCGATCAAGGAGCTGGGGTACCGGCCCGACCGGGTCGCCCAGGCCATGGCGTCGCGCCGCACCGAACTGATAGGCCTGATCGTCCCGGACGCCCGTCAGCCGTTCTTCGGCGAGATGGCGCACGCGGTCGAACAGGCGGCCGCCGAGCGCGGCAAGATGGTCCTCGTCGGGAACTCCGACTACATCGCCGAGCGCGAGGTCCACTATCTGCGGGCGTTCCTCGGGATGCGCGTCTCCGGACTGATCCTGGTCAGCCACGCGCTCAACGACAACGCCGCCGCCGAGATAGAGGCGTGGGACGCGCGCGTGGTGCTGCTGCACGAGCGGCCCGAGGCGATCGACGACGTCGCCGTGGTGACCGACGACCTCGGCGGCGCCCAGCTCGCCGTGGAGCACCTCCTCTCGCACGGACACGAGTACGTCGCCTGTCTGGGCGGCATCGCCGAGACCCCGCTGGTCGGCGACCCCGTCTCCGACCACGTCGAGGGCTGGCGCCGCGCGATGGACGACGCCGGCATCTCCACGGAGGGGCGCCTCTTCGAGGCCCCGTACAACCGCTACGACGCGTACACCGTGGCCCTTGACCTGCTCTCCGGCCCGGACCGGCCCCCGGCGATCTTCTGCTCCACCGACGACCAGGCCATCGGCGTGCTGCGCGCCGCGCGTGAGCTGCGCATCGAGGTGCCCGGCGAGCTGGCGGTCGCGGGCTTCGACGACGTCAAGGAAGCGGCGCTGACCGACCCGCCGCTGACCACGGTCGCGACGGACCGCACGGGGATGGCCCGCGCCGCGGTCGACCTCGTCCTCGACGACGGCCTCCGCGTGGCGGGCTCCCACCGGGAACGGGTGAAGCTGTTCCCGTCGAAGCTGGTCACACGGCGGTCCTGCGGCTGCGCGTAGCGCCGTAAGGCTTCGGGTGCGTGGTCGACCGCGGGTCCGCCGTGGCTGGTCGCGCCCGCGCGGCGAAGCCGCATGTGTCACCGCCCCGCGCCCCTGAAAGGCCGCAGCCCACCCCTGCCGGGATGTCAGACGCGGTCGAGCTGCCAGGCGATCGCGCCGGTTGCCCCTTCGCTGCCGTCGACATCGATGCGGAGCGGCTCGGCGCCGGTGACGCGCTGCTGGACGAGGGCGCCGTCGCACGGCACGGCGACACCCTTCCGGCCGGAACCCGCAGGCCTGAACGCCAACTGCGCGCTGCCCTGCCCCACGCACACCAAGGTGATCCGGTACGGCTTGCGTCAGCCCCCAGCCGTACGCCGTGGCCTGGGTGCCCGGCGTGTACAGGGCGCTGTCGGTGGACGAGGCCAGCGGCAGCCACTTCTGCTCCAGCGGGCGGTCCAGGGTGAGGACGGCGACGTCGTTGCGGATGTTCTCGGCGTCGTACTTCGGGTGCTGCCACTGCCGCAGGACGCCGGCGGCCGTGCCCGTGGTGTCGTCGTTCAGGTCGGTCGCGCCGGCGAGGACCGCGCCGTTCTTCACCCAGTCGAGTCCGGCGGTGCAGTGAGCGGCCGTGAGGACCTTGTTCGGGGCGACCAGGGTGCCGCCGCAGAAGTAGCCCTCACCGGCGTCGGCGTCGTAGTAGGCGAGCTGGACCATCCACGGGGCGGCGGAGATCGTCGTCTCACTGCCCCCGATGATGAACGGCGAGGGGGTGGAGGGCGACGGAGTAGGGCTCGGCGACGGACTCGGGGACGAGTCCGTGGCTCCGGGGGTGTCCGTCGTCGGTCTCGCCCCGGCCTCCGCCTCCGCCGCCTTGAGCACGCGTTCGCGCAGCTCCTTCGCGGAGGCCTCGGGGGCGGCGGGCAGGTCGAGTGTCAGGGCGGGGCGGGCCGGTTCGTCGGCCGCGGTCGCGGGCTGCGCCGCGAGGAGGGCGGTGCCGCTCAGCGCGAGCGTGAGGGCGGCCGCCGGCAGTGCCTTGAGGGCACGTATCACTCAGGGCTCCTGGGGTGCGTGGAGGTCGTCGGGTCGTCGTCTTGAGTCGTCGTCGAGTCGTCGACGTCGTGCTGGACGTCGACGTCACGGGCGTGGAAGGCCCGAGAAGGGCGTACGACGCCGATCAACCGCGAACCTGGTTGTCCCCGCGGAGCCCCCTCCGGCGCGGTGATCGTAGGCCCCGGCAGCCCCTCCGCACACGGGGATTACGGTCCTCAGGCAGCTATTCGGATGCTGCGTTCCTCGGCATCACCGCACCGCAACCCTTTGTTTCCCATGCGGCCGGGGCCAGCAGCCTTTATATGGGGCATACGAGGTTCTGCCGGGCTTCTCAGGGAGCACTCAGGGAGCTCTCATGGTGGCGCGCCAAGCTCTGTGCCATGACCGAGAGCTTCCGCCGCAGCGGCGAACAAGAGAACCCCTATCAGGGTGACCAGCAGCAGCACGGCACCTCTCCGGTGAACCCGGAGTGGCCGCCCCCGCCGGCCTACGAGCCGACTCCGCCGCCGGCGCCCGCGTACGGCTCCGCCGACCACGGCTCGACCGGGTACGGCGCGACCCACCACGGCTCGACCGGGTACGGCGCGACCCACCACGGCACGGCCGGACATGGCTCGGCCGGGTACGGGTCCGCCCCGACCGCTCTCCTCTCCGAGCCGGTGTCCTCCGGTGCCGCTCCCGCGGCGGCGGCCTCGTCCTCCTCCGCGTCCTCGTCCGCGTCGAAGAAGCGCGCCAAGGGCCCCCTCGCTCTGGTGGCGGCCGTGGCGATCGTCGCGGCGGCGATCGGCGGCGGTACGGCGTACGGGATCCAGGAGCTGACCGGCAACGACACCGTCGCCTCCAGCTCGACCAGCACGAGTGTGGTGCCGACCAGCCAGAAGGGCACCGTCGCCGGGGTCGCCTCGGCGGTCAGCCCGAGCATCGTGGAGATCAACGCCAGCTCGAACGGGGGTGAGTCCACCGGCTCCGGTGTGATCATCACCAGCAACGGCGAGATCATCACCAACAACCACGTGGTCTCGGGCGCCTCCCGGATCAAGGTGACGACCCACAGTGGCAAGACGTACAGCGCCGAGGTCGTCGGCACCGACAGCAAGAAGGACCTCGCGCTCATCAAGCTGCGGGACGCCTCCGGGCTGAAGGCGGCGACCCTCGGCAACAGCAACGGGGTCAAGGTCGGCGACCAGGTCGTGGCGATCGGCTCCCCCGAAGGGCTCACCGGCACGGTGACCAGCGGAATCGTCTCCGCGCTCGACCGTGACGTGACGGTCTCGACGGACGAGGGCCAGCAGCAGCAACAGCAGCAGGGCGGTGGCGGCGGGTGGCCGTTCGAGTTCGGCGGCCAGGAGTTCAACGGCGACACCGGTTCCTCGACGACCACGTACAAGGCGCTCCAGACCGACGCGTCCCTCAACCCGGGCAACTCCGGCGGCGCCCTCATCGACATGAACGGCAACATCATCGGCATCAACTCCGCGATGTACTCCGCGTCCTCCTCGGGCGACGCCGGCAGCGCGGGCCTCGGCTTCGCCATCCCGATCAACACGGTCAAGTCCGACCTGGGCACGCTGCGGGCGGGCGGCTCGGACTGACGGCCACCGCGGCCGCCGTGCCACCGCGGCCGCCGTGCCACCGCGGCCATGGCGGCCACCGTGGCCACCGTGGCCACCGTGGCCACCGACTGACTCTCCTTCGACCTGGAGGTCGACATGATCAAGCAGGTTGCGCACGACGTCCCGGCCGCCGACGGCCCCGCCGGACAGGGACTCCCCGGACAGGGACTCGCCGGTCAGGACCCGTACGGCCTGGGCCCCTCCGGCCTCGGTCTCGCCCTCGCGGTGGCGGCCGAGCTGCACCCGCCGGTCACACGGGCCCCTGAGGTCGCGCCCGCCGCTACCCGGGCCATGGCTCCTCGACGGAAGTCGATAGCCACGGCGGCCCGCACCCATCGCCGTACGACTGTCGGATGATCGGCTGAGGCTCGACTTATCCACAGCCCTGCCCAACCCGGCGCCCTGGAACGTGCGAGGCTGAGTCCGGATCGACCACTCCTCGCTCCCTCTCCCCCTCCACGTCCCACCGCACCCGAGGAACGACACGACCATGAGCCCCGCCGAAGGCGACCGTGAACCCCAGCGCATCCTCATCGTCGACGACGAGCCGGCGGTGCGCGAAGCACTCCAGCGCAGCCTCGCCTTCGAGGGGTACGACACGGAGGTCGCGGTCGACGGCGCGGACGCGCTGGAGAAGGCGACCGCGTACCGGCCGGATCTGGTGATCCTCGACATCCAGATGCCCCGTATGGACGGCCTGACCGCCGCCCGCCGGATCCGCGGCGCGGGCGACACGACCCCCATCCTGATGCTGACGGCCCGCGACACGGTCGGCGACCGTGTCACCGGCCTCGACGCGGGCGCCGACGACTACCTGGTCAAGCCCTTCGAGCTGGACGAACTCTTCGCCCGCGTCCGCGCGCTGCTGCGCCGCAGCTCGTACGCGGCGGCCGTCGCCGAGACGGCCCAGGAGGACGAGGCGCTCACGTTCGCGGACCTGCGGATGGACCTGGCGACCCGTGAGGTGCGGCGGGGCGACCGGCCGGTGGAGCTGACCCGTACGGAGTTCACGCTGCTGGAGATGTTCATGGCGCACCCGCGCCAGGTCCTCACCCGCGAGCAGATCCTGAAGGCCGTCTGGGGCTTCGACTTCGAGCCCAGCTCCAACTCCCTCGACGTGTACGTCATGTATCTGCGCCGCAAGACGGAGGCGGCGGGCGAGCCCCGCCTCGTCCACACGGTGCGGGGCGTGGGGTACGTCCTGCGACAAGGCGGCGCGGAGTGAAGAAGATCCTGCGCCGCTACCGCACCCTGCCGATCCGCACCCGCCTGTCCCTCCTGGTCGCGGCGGCGGTCGCGTTCGCGGTGGCGGCGGTATCGGTGACGTGCTGGTTCATCGTGCAGGGGAAGCTGTACGACCTGGTCGACGACCAACTCGACAAGGCCATGGGCATGGGGGCGATCCAGGACCAGGCCAGGTACGCGGTCAACAACTGCACCCAGACCGTCGGCGAGCAGAACCCCCGCTTCGGTCCCCGCAACACCTACTTCCAGGTGGTGTTGGACGATGGGACGTCCTGCGTTCTGGACTTCTCCTCCGGCCTGGTCAAGGTGACCCACACCGACATGGAGGTCGTGAACGGCACCGAGCGCACCGAGGCCATCTACCACAACGGCACCGACACCAAGGGAAACGACGTACGAGTCAAGACCCAGCCGGTGAGTATCGCCGATCCGGAGACGGGCCAGCTGTCCAACGCGGCGCTGATCGCCGCCCTCCCCCTCCACGGCACCCAAGCCACCCTCAACGACCTGGCCCTGATCCTCCTCCTCGTCTCCGGTATCGGAGTCGTCGGCGCCGGAGCGGCCGGGCTGGCCGTGGCCCGCGCGGGGCTGCGCCCCGTCGACAAGCTCACGGACGCCGTCGAGCACGTGGCGCGCACGGAGGATCTGAGCATCCGTATCCCGGTGGAGGACGAGAGCGAGGACGAGGTCGCCCGGCTGTCCCGCTCCTTCAACTCGATGACGAGCGCGCTGGCCAGCTCCCGTGACCTGCAGCAGCAGCTGATCGCGGACGCGGGCCATGAACTCCGCACCCCGCTGACGTCCCTGCGGACGAACATAGAGCTGCTCAGCCGCAGCGAGGAGACGGGTCGCCCCATCCCGGCCGACGACCGCAAGGCCCTGCTCGCCTCGGTGAAGGCACAGATGACGGAACTGGCCTCGCTGATCGGCGACTTGCAGGAGCTGTCCCGCTCCGACTCCGGTCAGAACGGCGGCCGGCTCCAGATCGTCGACTTCCAGGAGACGGTCGAGGCCGCGCTGCGCCGGGCCCGGCTGCGGGGTCCCGAGCTGACGATCACGTCGGACCTCCAGCCCTGGTACGTACGCTCCGAGCCGTCGGCGCTGGAGCGGGCGATCGTCAACATCCTGGACAACGCGGTGAAGTTCAGCCCCGAGGGCGGCACGATCGAGGTGACGCTGGAGTCCGGCGTCCTCACGGTCCGGGACCACGGCCCCGGCATCCCCGCCGACGAACTCCCCCACGTCTTCGACCGCTTCTGGCGCTCCCCCAGCGCAAGGGCCCTCCCCGGCTCCGGCCTGGGCCTCTCCATCGTGGCCCGCACGGTCCAACAGGCAGGCGGCGAAGTCACCCTGACCCGCCCGACCGACGGCGGCACCCTGGCCACGGTCCACCTACCGGGCGCGGCCACCCCTCCACCGGAGTCACCGGAGACCGCGTAAAGAGGTCTGCAGTCACTGCCAGAAGACCTCATCCACGACGATCTGCGGAGATCCGCATCCGTCTCGACACCCCGAAAATTGGGGTCCTTCGCCGTGACCAGTTCGGCGCGCGCGGCGTCGATCATCTTCCGGCCCTGCTCGGGCAGCGAGTCGCGGGTGGCCTGGGCTTTGAGCGCCCAGTCCATCTGCCACGGCGGGCCCATGAATCCGCTACTCGTCACTGGCCAGTTTCGGATCACAGGCGATCGCGTACTCGACCCACCAGCGCGCCATGAATGCCGGCACCGGGCCCAGGTCATAGGCGTCGGCGATCGCCCATTTCCAGTGCGCGTCGAAGTCCGGAAGAAGCTGGGGAGCGTGCTCGGCGATCGCCCTGCGCAGTGCCGCGGGGGTCCGCTCAGGCGTGGGAGGGACGACCTGATCGAAATCCTCAGCGCGCGCAGCCATGACCGAGGTCCTCCTTCCTCGCGTCGTGTCTACGACCATAACCGCGCTCACCACCGCAGCGCGGCTCGTCCACGCTCGCTCTCGGGCCGGGCCTGTGGACGCTCTGACCGGTGGTGGAAACCTGCATCGAAGTTCGCGTTGACCGCCGTGGTGCCACCGTGGATGAACGGACCGGTCCGCGTCCTGGTTTTCCGGTCGGTTCACCCCGCGGAGCGGGGTGTGCCGTCCTTGAGGGCAGTACCCGAAGAGACAATAGAGACGGTTGTGTCGGGGTTCGTACGGTGGTCGTCCTTCCCCAGCCCCACCGGGGGGATCCAACGGGGACGATCGCTGTGAGGGACGATGCAGAAGATCAAGCTGGTCGCCACCGGCGTAGTGACCGCGGCGCTGCTGGCCGGGACCGGACCGGCGCAGGCGATGTCGGGACAGGACGCGACGGACGCCGTGGCGGCGAAGGGCTCGTCGAAGCTGAAGATCCTCAAGGAGTTCGACTATTCGCGGTCCAAGACACGGACGTTGCCGCTGCGTCAGGGTGAGTACTACCGCAACAGCAAGGGGAAGATGGTCGGCTTCGGCTGGACCAAGATCAAGAAGCGTCACAACATCACCAAGTACGGCATCATCGGCTGACTGGCCAAGTCGCCCAACGTCGCGTCCCAGGGCAACAGGCGGTACGGCCTCACCGGGTTCGCCCACCACATCAAGTGCAAGTCCGGCAGCTGCAAGATCGTGGACCGCCGCAAGATGATCCTCGTGACGGACGAGACGGCGACGCCGGTCGGCGAGGGCCCCCGCTTCGCGTACTTCGGCGCGGTGACGTCGTTCTGCTACGACACGAAGAAGACCCTGAAGTGCCCGACCTGGGTGAACACCAAGTTCAAGATCCCGAAGAGCGCGGCGGCCGACGTGCAGTCCATGAACTCCGGCACGGCGCGGGACGGGGAACGCTACATGTTCACGTACCAGCCGATGAAGACCGTCAAGGGCGCCCTGACCTTGGCGTCTTAGCCGCCGCGAAGTCGGGTGGGCGGGTCGGTCGAGGGCCTGTGCGCCGCTTCGGGCATCGTGTGATGTCCGGGGCGGCGTCGCCCTGTTCGGGAAACCCTCGGGAGGACCGCGGATGAGCAGGCACGGGGAAGCCCACGAGCACGGGAAGCATGGGAAACATGGCGAGCGAGGGAAGCGCGGGGAGTTCAGGGAGACGTCTCGGTACGTCTTCTCGTACGAGCCGCTCGGCGAACCGGAGTCGGGGGCGGGACCGGCCGACACCACCGAGCGGGATCGCCGGGACGCCGAGGTCGGCGCGTTCCTGAACCATGTCGCCGAGCTGGCCTTCGAGGCCGGGCCGAAGGGGCTGGAGCTGCGGAGCGTGGACGTGGCGGCCCGCACGTGCGCCTTCCGGCAGGAACGAGAGGTGGACCCCCGGCCGCCGGTACGGGCGCCCGGCGAGGCGTCGGGCGGAGCGGTCCTGCTGGGCTCCCCCTCCTGGGCTCATCTCGCACACCTGGTCGGCGAGCTGCCGTTTCTGTTCTCGTTCCGCGAGTACGGGCCTGAGGGCGGACCGGAGCTGCGCGGCGTGGACGCGCCGACACGGGAGTGGGCCGACGTACTCGTGGAGCACCGAGGCGAACAGTGGCGCGTACGGGTCGCTCTGGAGGGCCGCGAACGCCCCGTCGAGTTCCCCGGAATGGAGATCGGCGAGCTGTTCGGCGAGGGCGACTACCGGAGGTTCCTCCTGGACGGCACGACGGATGTGCTGGACGCGGGGGTGTAGACCCGAAGGCCGCCGCTCTCAGGTGCTCACTCGGCCGGGCCGGCCTTGACTCCGTCCACAAAGCGGGACCAGGAGGAGGCCGAGAAGAGCAGGGGGCGGGCGTTCGGGGTCTTGCTGTCGCGGACGGGGACCAGGTCGAGGGGGCCGTCGGCGACTTCAAGGCAGTTGTTGTCTCCCCCGTCGCTGTAGCTCGACTTACGCCAGGTGGCGGTGCTGAGGTCAGGGGTACGCGTCATGATCTGTGCTCCTCCAGTACGTCCCTGATGAACGTCAGCGAGTCCGACGGGGAAAGCGCCAGATCCCGAAGCCGATCGTAGGACAAACGGTGGTGGGCCACGTCCTCTGGATCGTCCATCAGCAGACCGCTGCTGTCACCTTCCGTGTAGGCGACGGCACTTCCGTCCTTCTGCCACATCAGCGTCAGCGAGCCCCTCGCCATCAGAGGGTGCATGCCCGCGGAGAAGGGCAGCACCTGGATGACGACGTTCGGCCACCGCGCGGCGGCCTCAAGGTGCAGCAACTGGCCCTCCCAACTCGCTGCGCTGGCCGACGGGCGACGGAACGCGAGTTCGTCGATGAGGAAGCGGACGTGCGGCGCCGGGTCCTTGCGCAGCAGAAGCTGCCGTCCCATACGCGCGGCCACCTGCTCCTCGACCAAGTCGTCAACCTCGGGTGTTGTCTGAGGCCCAGACAACACCTCTCGGGCGACATCCTCCGTCTGCAACAGGCCCGGCACGTTCGGCGCGTACTTGTGCATGATCTGCGCCGTCGCCTCCAGCCGCATGAACTCCTTGTACTTGTCCTTGAAGGCGTCGTACCGCGCCACCTTCCAGAGGCTTACCAGCAGGTCAACGCACCCGTAGTAGCCGTCCAGGTCCTCCATCACAGTCACCTTGGACAGCCGCTCTCCCGACTCGAGACGGCTCAGGTAGCTCTTGTCGTACCCCGTGTCATCGGCGAGCTGCCCCAGCGACTTCCCGGCGTTCTCCCGGAGGAACTTCAGCGTCCGACCCAGCACGGCCCGCCCGGATTCCCGTTCCCCGTCAACCGATTCGCCCACGTCACCCCTCCCCGTTGCCTGGCGCTCCAGGCAACGCCAGGACTCTTCCCCAACGTACGCCGCAGCCGTGACGATCTGATCGCGAACGGTAATCACCGCTCGTCATCCCGACCCTGAAATAACCCTGAGACGAGAAGGGGAGCTTTGCCATGCGCGAATTCTTCGCGAGACTCCGGGAGGTGCTGGCGGCCATGCTGCCGCCCGTGTTCATGCAACGGCACGCGGCCGTGCACCCACAGCCTGTGGATACCCACGAGCCACCCGAGCCCCTTCCGCTCCGCTCCCCCCGACCCGTCGACGACCTCTGGCCCTTCGAGCCCTACGACAACTTCGTGCGGCCGTACGTGCTGAGCCCCGAGGAGCTGTACGCGTACGGCGTGGACATCGGCGGGGTGTCCGCGTGATGCCCGGGCTGCGGCTGCTGCCCTGGACCTCTCCCGACGGCAAGCCCTGTTATCTCGCCCCGGACACCGCGCACCCGGGCACCCTGTCCCTGCTCGCCGACCACGTGGAGGTGATGCAGCTGGGGTCGGCGGAGGAGGTCGCGGCCGGTGGCAGGGCCGTACTGGGGGACCCGGTGGCCGGGGAGCGGGCGTTGCGGTTCGCGCTCACTCGGGCCGTGGAGTCGTTGGAGGACGTCGTACGGATCGCCGTCAGCCGGGGGCAACGGCTCGACGAGACCTCCGCGCCCATCCCCGACACAGAATGACCCGACCCGACCGGGCACAGGATGTCGGGTGCGGTGCGGTGTCCTCTTCCTAGCGTGGACGGCGCAAGGGAAGGAGACCGAGGTGCTGGAGCGGCTGAACGAGGCCCTGGATCACATCGAGTCGCGGCTCGCCGAGCCGGCCGAGCCGATCGAGGTGACCGAGCTGGCCCGGATCGCGGCCACGTCGGAGTACCACTTCCGTCGGCTGTTCTCCGCACTCGCGGGGATCCCGCTCTCGGAGTACATCCGGCGCCGGCGGCTCACCGTCGCGGGCGCCGAGGTGCTCGCCGGGGAGCGGACGCTGCTGGAGATCGCGGTGCGCCATGGCTACGGCTCGGGCGAGGCGTTCGCACGGGCGTTCAAGGCGATGCACGGGGTGGGGCCGGGCGAGGCCCGGCGGGACCGTGCGGCGCTGCGTTCGCAGCCTCGGATGTCCTTCCGTCTCGTCGTGGAAGGGAGGAGCAGCATGCGATACAGGATCGTGGAGAAGGAGGAGTTCCGTGTGGTGGGGAGGAAGGTCAGGGTGCCGCTGGTCCATGAGGGGATGAACCCCGGGATCGTCGAGTTCGTCCGGGGGCTCGGGCGGGACACGATCGAGCGGATCGCCGCGCTGTCCGACGGGGAGCCGGCGGGCGTCCTCGGGGTGAGCGACAACCTCGACCCGAGCCGGGCGGAGGGGACCGAACTCGACTACTACCACGCCGTGGTGACCTCATCCGCCGCGGCCGACGTCCCGGACGACCTGGACTCGCTGGTCGTCCCGGCGGGTTCGTGGGCCGTCTTCGAGAACTCCGGCCCGTTTCCGCAGGCCATCCAGTACCTGTGGCGGGACGTCTTCACCCAGTGGTTCCCGTCCAACCCGTACCAGAGCAGGCCGGGCCCGGAGATCCTCCGCACCCGCCTCTCCGAGGACGCCACCGAGGCGGACGCGGAGCTGTGGATCCCCGTGGAGCGGACCGCGGCCGGAGCATAGAAACCGGACAGGAGAAACGCGGAACCCCGCGCCCCGGAGTACACCGGGACGCGGGGAACCGACGGCTACGGCGAGCCGACCGATACGGCGAACGGCTCGATACCGCGAACCGACTAGCTGACGATCGTGATGCGGTTGGCCACCGGCGGGGCGATCGGGTTGCCCGCCGAGGAGTTGGCGAGCAGGTACGCCTCCAGCGCGGCGAGGTCGTCGCCGCCGACCAGGTCGTTCGTGCCCTGGCCCAGCGTGGTGATGCCGTCGCCGCCGCCCGCGAGGAAGCTGTTCGTCGCGACGCGGTACGTGGCGGCCGGGTCGAGGGCCGCGCCGTTGAGCTTGATGGAGTCGACGACGATCCGGTCGGCGCCGGTCTTCGTCAGGTCCAGCGTGTACGTGAAGCCGGTGGAGGGCAGCAGGATCTTCGGCGAGGCCGCGTTGGAGCCGCTGACCTGCTCCTTGAGGATCTGCACGAGCTGGGCGCCCGTGAAGTTCTGCAGGTTCACCGTGTTGGAGAACGGCTGGACGGTGAAGCCCTCCGCGTAGGTGACGACGCCGTCGCCCTCGCTGCCCTTGGCGGCGTAGGTGAGGGGCGCGCGGACACCGCCGGGGTTCATCAGCGCGAGGTCGGTCTCCGGGTCCAGCTTCTTGCCGGCGGCGAGCTGCGCGTCGGCGATGAGGTCACCCATGGGGGACTCGGTGCCGGTGCTCGGGATGTCGGCGGATATGTAGCCGATGGGCCGGTTGCCGATGGGCGCGGCCAGCGTGTTCCACCGGTTGATGAGGTCCGTCATGTCGGCGGCCTTCGCCACGTCACGGGTGACGACGTGGTTCGCGGACTTCACGGCCGTACGGGAGATGTCACCGGTGACGCGGTCGTACGTCAGCGTCGTGTCGGTGTAGAGGCGGCCGAAGGACGCGGCCGACGTGACCATGCGCGGCTTGCCCGACGGGTCCTTGATCGTGCAGGCGTACGCGGCGTGCGTGTGGCCGGTGACGAGGGCGTCAACCTTCGGGGTGATGTTCTTGGCGATGTCGACGATCGGGCCGGAGATGCCGTCACCGGCGCCGGGCGAGTCGCAGTCGTAGTTGTACGACGTGGAGGCGGGGGCACCGCCCTCGTGGATGAGCGCGACGACGGACTTCACGCCCTGGCGCTCCAGCTCCTTGGCGTACTTGTTGATCGTCTTGACCTCGTCCTTGAAGGAGAGGCCCTTCACGCCCTCGGCGGAGACGACACCCGGCGTGTCCTCCAGGGTCACACCGATGAAGCCGATCTCGACGCCGTTCTTCTTCCACACCCAGTAGGGCTTCAGGAGGGGCTTCTTGGTCTTGTTCTCGATGACGTTCGCCGCGAGGTACGGGAAGTCCGCGCCCTTGAACTTCTTGCCCTTGACGTAGCAGCCGGCGGTGGGGTGGCAGCCGCCCTTCTGCAGGCGGGCCAGTTCCTTGGCGCCCTCGTCGAACTCGTGGTTGCCGACGCTGGTGACGTCGAGGTCGAGGTTATTCAGCGCCTCGATGGTGGGCTCGTCGTGGAACAGGCCCGACAGCAGCGGCGAGGCGCCGACCATGTCACCGGCGGCCGCCGTGATCGAGTACGGGTTGTCCCCGCGGGCGTCGCGCAGATGCGTGGCCAGGTACTCCACACCACCGGCGTTGATCGTCGTGGTCGTGCCGTCCTCGTGCAGCTCGGTCACCCGGCCCGAGGAACCGGCCGGCGGCTCCAGGTTGCCGTGCAGGTCGTTGAACGACAGCAGCTGCACGTCCTGGTACCGGCTCGGCTTGGTCTTGCCCGGCTTGGCCTCACCGGCGCTCGCCGGGATGGCGGCGGCCAGCGCACCGACGGTCGCGAGGCCGGCCGCGACCGCGACGATCCGGTTGCGGCGGCTGCCACGGCGTTGCGCGTGGGGTGTGGCTGACATGTGCCCCCCTGGTTCGTAAGAGACGTAAGGAAAACGTGAGAACAGGCCCCGTCGGCCCGAAGCGTAGATTCAACGCGCGTAGCGCGACAGGGGGTTCATGGTTACGACCTGGTTGCCATCGAGGAGGATGGTTGACAAAACGGGGCGTTCGACCCGCCCGAAAGGGGCGTGGGAGTGCTACATGTGCCGCTCCGCGGCGAGCGCGGACAGCCCCGGGCCCGGCTCGACCTCGGTGGCGGGATCTCGTCATCCACGGCGCGGGATCCGCCCCGTGCCGCTCCGCCGCGCAGGTGGGATCGTGCCCCGTGCCGCTCCGCCGCGCAGGTGGGATCACGTCACCCGTCGCTCCGCCGCGCAGGTGGGATCACGTCACCCGCCACTCCGCCCGCGCAGGCCGGTTCGCGTCACCCGCCGCCCCTCCGCGCAGGCCGGTTCGCGTCACCCGCCGCCCCTCCGCGCAGACGGGATCAGGCCATCCACGTGCCCGTGCCCGCCGCCCCGGGGAACCGACCGGGTTCCGAGGCGCCCTCCCGTGGCGGCCCCCGGTTAATCTCGAACCCATGACCAGCGACGACGCCGCCCGGCCCCACTCAGCCGCCCGCAGTATCGAGACCCGCCTGGAACTCACGCCCGACCAGAGGGCGGCCGTCCTCGACCTCCTCGACGAGGCCGCCCAGGTCGACGGCCAGCCCGCGGTGTCCGAGCAGGGCCGCCTCCAACTCCGCGGCGGCCCCCGCGAGGGCGTCCGCCACCTCCTCCTCACCGTCGGCGACACCCTGGTCGGCTACGCCCAACTGGAGGACACCGACCCCGTCGAGGCCCCCGCGGCCGAACTCGTCGTGCACCCCTCGCACCGGGGCCACGGCCACGGGCGGGCCCTCGGTTCGGCGCTGCTCGCCGAGTCCGGCAAGCGGCTGCGCGTCTGGGCGCACGGCGGCCACTCCGCGGCCCGCCATCTCGCCCAGGTCCTCGGTCTCACCCTGTTCCGCGAACTGCGCCAGATGCGCCGCTCGCTGGCCGATTTCGACCCCCCGGAGCCGGTCCTCCCCGAGGGCGTCACCGTCCGCGCGTTCGTGCCCGGCGAGGACGACGCGGCCTGGCTCGCCGCGAACGCGGAGGCGTTCGCCCACCACCCCGAACAGGGCTCCCTCACCCAGCGCGACCTCGACGACCGCAAGGCCGAGCCCTGGTTCGACCCGGCCGGCTTCTTCCTGGCGTTCCGGGGCGACGAACTCGCCGGCTTCCACTGGACGAAGGTGCACGCCGCCGAACAGCTCGGCGAGGTCTATGTCGTGGGCGTCCGCCCCGGCGCCCAGGGCGGCGGCCTCGGCAAGGCGCTCACCACGATCGGCCTGCGCCACCTGGCCGCCCAGGGCCTGCCTACCGCGATGCTCTACGTCGACGCGGACAACAAGGCGGCGGTGACCGTGTACGAACGCCTCGGATTCGTGACGTACGAGACGGATCTGATGTATCGCAGCGAAACCTGACGCACGGGGCGGAGACCCGGGGCTCCCCCGGCGGAAGTCGTCCACAGGCAGGGGGCGGTGTGTTGACACCGCCCCCTCTCTTGCACCACCCTTTCACTACTCAATTAGTGAAAGGGTGGTTGTTCGAGTGGTCGAGTACCGCATCGACCGGCGCAGCGGTGTCGCCACCTATGTGCAGATCGTCCAGCAGACCAAACAGGCCCTGCGGCTCGGCCTGTTGGAACCCGGCGACAAGCTGCCCACGGCCCGCGAGGTCGTGGAGGCCACCGCCATCAACCCGAACACGGTGCTGAAGGCCTACCGCGAGCTGGAGCGCGAGGGCCTGGTCGAGGCCCGCCGCGGCCTCGGCACCTTCGTACGGAAGTCGTTGGGCGCCCATCCGGTCGACTCCCCGCTGCGCGCGGAGCTGGACCGGTGGACCGTCCGAGCCAAGGAGACCGGGCTCGAACGGGGCGACGTCGAGGCGCTGTTCACCTCCGTACTGGACGAACACTTCAAGGAAGATCAGGGGGACGAGGCATGACCGACACGGCCATCGAGGCGGCCGCACTCGGCAAGAGGTTCGGGTGGCGACAGAAGGGCTGGGCGCTGCGCGACTGCACGCTGCGGCTCCCGGTGGGGCGCGTCTGCGCGGTCGTCGGACCGAACGGCGCGGGCAAGTCGACCCTGCTGGCCCACGCGGCCGGCCTGCTCGCGCCCACCGAGGGCGGCATCACCGTGCTGGGCACGACCCCGTCGGCGGCCCGCGAACGCATGGCGTACGTCGCCCAGGACAAGCCCCTGTACCCGCAGCTCACCGTCGCCGAGACCCTGCGCATGGGCGCCGAGCTGAACCCCCGCCGCTGGGACGCGGCCGTGGCCGAGCGGATCGTCGATGAGGGCGGGCTGGACTTCGGCTCCAAGATCCGCTCCCTCTCCGGCGGCCAGCGCACCCGGGTCGCGCTCGCCCTCGCCCTCGGCAAGCGGCCCGAACTGCTGCTGCTGGACGAGCCGATGGCCGACCTCGACCCGCTGGCCCGGCACCAGCTGATGGGCACCCTGCTCGCCGACGCCGCCGAACACGGCACCACGGTTGTCATGTCCTCGCACGTCGTGGCCGAACTCGAGGGCTCCTGCGACCACTTGTTCCTCCTCGGCGGCGGCCGTGTCCGCCTGGCCGGCCCGCTGGACGCGCTCATCGCCGCCCACACCCTGGTCACCGGCCCGACCGGCGACCTCGCTCCGCACATCGTCGTCGAGTCCCGTACGACCGGCCGTCAGATCACCGCGCTCATACGACCCGAGGGCCGGATCGCCCCCGGCTGGCAGACCGCCGAGCCGACCCTGGAGGAGCTGGTCCTCGCCCACCTGCGGGCCCCCGGCGCCCCGGCGCTCACCCTCACGGACGAGGGGGACGCCGACAACAGCCAGGGCGGGAACGGCGGGAACGACGACGGCGAGACCAACGGGACGCGCACCCGCGGAGCCTCCGTATGAGCGCCGTGACCGTCGTGTCCGCCGGGACATCGCAACGCCGCCCCGCACACCCCGCCCGCGCCCTGGCCCGCGCCGTGCTGCGCCCGCACCAGTCGGCCCTGTGGTTCTGGGGACTGCTGGTGGCGCTCATCGGCGGCGGACTGCTCTGGGCCGCGGGGCCCGGGTTCGACGCCGTCTGGGACGCCTACCTCAAGAGCGGATGCAGGGAGACCGACTACTGCGACATGGGCTCCGCGTACCAGCGCTACGACATGGTCGTCACCCTGGGCCCCGCCGTCCTGAGCGTCGCCCCCGCCCTGATCGGGGCCTGGGCGGGCGCCTCGCTGATCGGCCGCGAGCTGGAGAGCGGCACGGCGAAGCTGGCCTGGACCCAGTCCGTCACCCCGGCCCGCTGGCTCGCCGCCAAGCTGGCGGTCCCCGCCGCCCTGATCGTGTCGGGGACGGTCCTGCTGACCCTGCTGAACCGCCTCGTGTGGTGGCGGGAGGAGCGGCTGCGGCACGCGGTGGGCACCCGGGACTGGTTCGCCGTCACCACCTTCACGGGCAACGGCATCCTCGCCACCGCCTACGCCCTCCTCGCCCTGGCCGTCGGCGTGGTGGCCGGCCTGCTGCTCCGCCGCTCGCTGCCCGCGCTCGCCGCCGGGTTCGCGGGCACGGCCGCCCTCATGGTCGTCCTCCAGGGGAACCGGCACCACCTGTGGCCCGTGACGGAGGTCCGCGCGGCCGCCTCGGAGCCCCTGTGGACCGGCATGCTCGTCGACCGGGGCCTCATCACCGCCTCGGGCGACCGGATCTCAGACTCCCTCTGCGAGGACTTCGACTGCGGCCGGAGCGACGTCGTCGGCTACTGGGCCCAGTCCCACCCCGCGTCCCACTTCTGGCCCCTCCAGCTCGTCGAGACCGGCATCGTCGTCGCCGTCACCGCCCTGCTGGTCCTCGCCTCCTTCCACCTGCTGCGCCGCCGCACGGGAGGCGCCGCGTGACCGCCCTCACGACCACCGCGTCCCGCACGAGAGGCGGCCCGCGCGGACTGACCTGGACGCTGCTGCGCCTGCACAGCGCGGCCGTGTGGTTCTGGGCGCTCCTCGTCGCCGTGGCCGCCGGGTCCCTGCTGTGGGCCGCGGTACCGGGCGGGGACGCCGCCTGGGCCGTGTACCACTCGGGGCCCTGCGCCAACGGAGTGGTGGACGAGGGGTGCAACATCAACGCCCCCGCGATCGAGCTGTACGGCACGGCCATGTACCTGGGCTCCGCGATCATCAACATCGCGCCGCTGCTCGTCGCCGTCTGGGCGGGCGCCGCGCTGATCGGGCGGGAGCTGGAGAACGGCACCGCGAAGCTGGCGTGGACCCAGTCCGTCACCCCGGCCCGCTGGCTCGCCGCCAAGCTCGCCCTCCCCGCGGGCCTGCTGACCGCCGGTGCCCTGCTGCTGGTCCAGCTGCACCGGATCATGTGGCAGGCGCACGACAGCCGGTGGAAGGGGGCCGGTGTCTGGCAGTGGCACGACAGCCAGATCCTCATCTCCAACGGCCCCGTCGCCGTCGCCCACGTCCTGCTCGGCCTCGCCGTCGGCGTCCTGATCGGCCTGCTCACCCGCCGCTCCCTGGCCTCCATGGGCTACGGCTTCTTCACCATGGGCGGTCTGCTCTACGCGCTCGAACTGGTCCGGCCCCACCTGTGGCCGGCCATGACCGCGACGAAGCGGGCCGCCGAGGGCCAGCCCCCCTACATCGGCATGACCGTCGAAGAGGGCGGCATCACCCCCGGCGGTGACCGGGTCCCCGACCTCTGCCTGATGAGCACGGACTGCATGCCGGGAGAGGACGTCGTCGGCTACTACCGCGACTACCACCCCGCGTCCCACTTCTGGCACCTCCAGCTCGTCGAGACGGGCATCGTCCTCGCCGTCACCGCCGTGCTGGTCGTGCTCTCCTTCCGCCTGCTGCGCCGCCGTACGGGAGGCACGTCATGACAACGACCGTCGACGCCACCGCCCCCACCACTCGAGGACGGCTGCGCCCCCACGGCCTGACCCGGACCGTCCTGCGTGTGCACCGCCCGGCCCTGCTGGTGTGGTGCGCGTACGTCGTGGTGACGGTCGGGTGGATGCTCTGGCTGCACTACGTCACGGGGGCGCAGGCGCGCGCCGCGCGGGACATCTGCCGTGCAAAGGACGGCGCCTGCGTCGACTTCGACACGTTCGCCTTCGATCAGGGCATGTCCATGGCCGGTGCCCTCGTCGCCTACACCTCCTATGCCGTGGCCGCCTGGGCGGGTGCCTCCCTGACCGGGCGCGAACTGGAGAGCGGCACGGCCCGACTGGCCTGGACCCAGTCGGTCACCCCGACGCGCTGGCTCACGGTCAAGCTGGCGGTTCCCGCCGTCGTCCTCACCGTGGGCACCACGGTGCTGATGCTGGTCTACCGCTGGATCTGGTCGGCGAACGAGGGGGTGCGCAGCGACGAGTGGTACTACAGCGACCCCTTCGTCAACCGTGGCCCCGCGGTCGTCGCGTACGCCCTGTGCGCGCTGGCCGTCGGCGCGCTGGCGGGCCTGGCCCTGAAGCGGGCGCTGCCGGCGCTGGGCACGGCCCTCGCCTTCATCGCCTGCTTCCACCTGTACCTCGACGAGCGGTCGGACACGCTGTGGCCGGCGAAGACGCTCACCGGCACCGCCGCGAGCCGGCTGCCGATGTCGGCCGACCAGCTGGAGCTGGGCGCGGTCACCGGCTCGGGTGCCCGGATCAATGACCTGACCTGCTTCGACATGGACACCGACACCGGCTACGCCAGGTGCATGGCCGACAACGGCTTCACCGACCTGTACGCCGAGGTGCACCCCCAGTCCCACTTCTGGCCCCTGCACCTGATGACCACCGGCCTCGTCCTCGCCGTCACCGCCCTGCTGGTCCTGGCCTCCTTCCACCTGCTGCGCCGCCGTACGGGAGGTACGTCATGACGACCGCCGTCGCCGCCACCGCCACCGCCGCTCGTCAAGGCCCCCGCCCGCGCGGCCTGACCTGGACCGTGCTGCGCGTGCACCGCCCGGCGCTGCTGGTGTGGTGCGCGTACGTCCTGCTGATGACCGGCTGGATGCTCTGGGTGCACCACGTCTCGGCCGCGCGGGTGCGCGCCGAGCTGGAGGCCTGCCGGAGGGTGGAGGGCGGGTGCATCGACGTGATGACGTTCAGCCACTCCATGAACGAGGGCTGGATCGGCACCTTCATCGCGTACTCCTCCTACGGCGTCGCCGCCTGGGCCGGCGCCTCCCTCATCGGCCGGGAGCTGGAAAGGGGCACCGCCCAGCTGGCCTGGACCCAGTCCGTCACCCCCACCCGCTGGCTCACCGCCAAGCTCGCGGTGCCGGCCGTCGCGCTGACCGTCGGGACCACCGTCCTGGTCCTGGTCTACCGCTGGTTCTGGTCGGCGAGCCGGGACCTGCGGGGCGGCGAGTGGTACGAACCCGACCCCTTCCTGAACCGCGGCCCCGCGGTCCTCGCGTACGCCCTGTGCGCCCTGGCCGTCGGCGCCCTCGCGGGCATCGCCCTGCGGCGCTCCCTGCCCGCCCTGGCCGTCGCCTTCGGCTTCGTCCTCTGGTTCCACCTGTACGTCGACCGGCACTGGCACGAGCTGTGGCCCGCGAGGACCCTCTCCGGCACCGACGGAAGCCGGTTCCCCAGCGACCACCCCGCCTCGCACTTCTGGCCCCTGCACCTCATGACCACCGGCGTCGTCCTCGCTGTCGCCGCCGCGGCCACCGGCGCCGCCTACTGGCTGCTGCGCCGCCGCACCCGCTGACCGCACCCCGGACCCGGCACGCCCTTCCTACGGGGGGAAGGGCGTGCCGGGTCCGG
>NZ_LIRK01000184.1 GCF_001419765.1 Streptomyces torulosus | reverse complement strand
CCTCCGACCTCCCCTCCGCATAGGCTCCCCACCATGCCCCCGGCCAGGAAACGCCCCCGCGCCTACGACCCCGCCAAGACCCGCAAGGCCGTGCTGGCCCAGTTCGCGACCGTACGAGAGGCCGTGACCGCGCTCGGCCCGGAGCAGCTCGCGCTGCCCACCCGGCTCGGGGAGTGGACCGTACGGGACCTGGCCGCGCACCTCACCATGGCCGTGGAGAGCGTGAGCCGGGCCCTGGACCGGCCAGAACCGGCGAAGGCGGAGTCCGGGCCCCTCGACTACGGCGCGGTCACCGCCCCGTTCGCCGACGCCATCGCCGAGGGCAGCCACGCCCTGGCCGAGGCCCACCCGGATCTCGGTGCCCTCTACGCCGAGACGGAGCGCCGGATCACCGAGCGGCTCGCCGCCGCCCCGCACGACCGGGTCGTCGACACCCGTGTCGGCGCCATGTCGCTCGCCGACCACCTGGTCACCCGCACCGTCGAACTCGTCGTCCACACCGACGACCTGAACGCCGCCGTCCCCGGCCTCGACCTGCCCTTCGACCGCCACGCCCTCGCCACCTGCGTCCGGCTGCTCGCCGACACCCTCGCCGCACGGGCCCCCGGCGGCTCGACGGAGGTGCGGATCCCGCCGTACGCCGTCGTGCAGTGCGTGGAGGGGCCGAGGCACACCCGCGGCACCCCACCGAACGTCGTCGAGACCGACCCGCTGACCTGGGTCCGCCTGGCCACCGGCCGCCTGCAGTGGGCCACCGCCCTCGACGAGGCGAAGGTCAGCGCCAGCGGCGAACGGGCCGACCTGAGCGCGCTGCTCCCCCTGCTGAGCTGAACCGCCCGCGAACAACCAGGTGGAACCGCCCACGCACCCCACCCGTCCCACCGGCATGGACAAGCAGCGACTGACCCGCACCGCCCTGCCCCTCGCGGCCCTGACCCTGTTCCCGCTCCTCGCGGCCTGCGGCACCGAGTCCGGTACCGGCGCCGGCAGCGGCTCCGTGGGACCGGGCGCCAAGGAGTCGGTCACCGGGGTCCACTGGACGGTCGACAGCCTCACCGTGGACGGGAAGACCACCAAGGCCCCCGACGGCGCCTATCTGAAGATCGACGACAACGGCGAGGTCAACGGCAACTACGGCTGCAACACCTTCGGCTCGACCGCCGACTTCAAGGACGACTCCGTCGACTTCGAGATCGCCCGGTCCACAGAGATGGCCTGCGGCGACGCCCCGATGAAGTTCGAGGAGCGCTTCTCCCGCACCCTCGACACGGGGACGTTCAAGGCCAGGGCCGCCCACGGCGGACTCACCCTCACCACGGCCGACGGCGACACCGTGCGGCTCAGCGAGGAGAAGCCCGCCGAGCTGTACGGCACCAAGTGGCGCGTCGACTCGCTCATGGACCACGACGTCGCCCAGTCCCTCCCCGAGGAGGCCGACGGCAAGGCCTGGTTCGCCTTCGACAAGAAGAAGGGCACCCTCAGCGGCAGCCTCGGCTGCAACGAGGTCTCCGCAGAGGCGACGGTGAGCAAGGGCGAGATCACCCTCGGCCACGCGCGCACCACCCGCAAGATGTGCTCCGACTCACTCATGGCCGCCGAGCGGACCCTCCTCGGCCTCTTCAAGGGCACGGTGGAGTATCGGATCGATCACCGCAGTATCACGCTGACCAGGGAAAACGGCCTGGGTGTCGGTGCGGTCGCCGACAAGTGACATGCGGCGGCGCGCAGTCGGGACCGACGGTGGGCGAGATCAGCGGATTCGGACCGGTGCGCGATCTCGCCTACACTCGGTGGCGTGCCACGTGGTGACGGACGACTCAACCACGACCTTCTCCCCGGCGAGAAAGGCCCCCAGGACGCGTGTGGCGTCTTCGGTGTCTGGGCCCCGGGCGAAGAGGTCGCCAAGCTCACGTACTTCGGGCTCTACGCCCTCCAGCATCGGGGCCAGGAATCCGCGGGTATCGCGGTCAGCAACGGCTCCCAGATCCTCGTCTTCAAGGACATGGGCCTCGTTTCCCAGGTCTTCGACGAGACCTCGCTCGGTTCCCTCCAAGGTCACATCGCGGTCGGTCACGCCCGCTACTCGACCACCGGCGCCTCCGTCTGGGAGAACGCCCAGCCCACGTTCCGTGCCACCGCGCACGGCTCCATCGCCCTCGGCCACAACGGCAACCTGGTCAACACGGCCCAGCTCGCCGAGATGGTCGCCGACCTGCCCAAGCAGGAGGGCCGTACGCCGCGTGTCGCGGCCACCAACGACACCGACCTGCTCACCGCGCTCCTCGCGGCCCAGGTCGACGAGGACGGCAAGCCGCTGACGATCGAGGAGGGGGCCCACGCGGTCCTCCCGCAGGTCCGCGGCGCCTTCTCCCTCGTCTTCATGGACGAGCACACCCTCTACGCCGCGCGCGACCCGCAGGGCATCCGCCCGCTGGTCCTCGGCCGTCTGGAGCGCGGCTGGGTGGTCGCCTCCGAGTCCGCCGCCCTCGACATCTGCGGCGCCTCCTACGTCCGCGAGATCGAGCCCGGCGAGTTCATCGCCATCGACGAGAACGGACTGCGCAGTTCCCGCTTCGCGGAAGCGAAGCCCAAGGGCTGTGTCTTCGAGTATGTGTACCTGGCCCGCCCGGACACCGACATCGCCGGCCGGAACGTGTACCTCTCCCGCGTGGAGATGGGCCGAAAGCTGGCCAAGGAAGCCCCCGTCGAGGCGGATCTGGTCATAGCGACCCCGGAATCCGGCACCCCGGCCGCCATCGGCTACGCGGAGGCCTCGGGGATCCCGTTCGGTGCGGGTCTGGTGAAGAACGCGTACGTCGGACGTACGTTCATCCAGCCCTCGCAGACGATCCGCCAGCTCGGTATCCGGCTGAAGCTGAACCCGCTGAAGGAAGTCATCAAGGGCAAGCGCCTGGTGGTCGTCGACGACTCGATCGTCCGCGGCAACACCCAGCGCGCACTGGTCCGGATGCTCCGCGAGGCCGGGGCGGCCGAGGTCCACATCCGGATCTCGTCCCCGCCCGTGAAGTGGCCCTGCTTCTTCGGCATCGACTTCGCCACCCGCGCCGAGCTCATCGCCAACGGCATGACGATCGACGAGATCGGCACCTCCCTGGGCGCCGACTCCCTGGCGTACATCTCCATCGACGGCATGATCGAGGCGACCACGATCGCCAAGCCGAACCTCTGCCGTGCCTGCTTCGACGGCGAGTACCCGATGGAACTGCCGGACCCCGAGCTCCTCGGCAAGCAGCTCCTGGAGACCGAGCTGGCCGCCGGGCCCGCCGCCACGGCCGCGGCCGACGCGATCCGTCGCCCGTAGTCCGCCGCCCCCTGCTCACCCGCAGTACGACACGAAGGTTCTCATCAGCCATGTCTGAGACCCCCATCGCCGAGGGCGGCGCCAGCTACGCCGCCGCGGGCGTCGACATCGAGGCGGGCGACCGCGCCGTCGAGCTCATGAAGGAATGGGTCAAGAAGACGCAGCGCCCCGAGGTCCTCGGCGGCCTCGGCGGCTTCGCCGGCCTCTTCGACGCCTCCGCCCTCAAGCGCTACGAGCGCCCCCTGCTGGCCTCCGCCACGGACGGCGTCGGCACCAAGGTGGACATCGCCCGCCAGCTGGGCGTCTACGACACCATCGGCCACGACCTGGTCGCGATGGTCATGGACGACATCGTGGTCTGCGGCGCCGAACCGCTGTTCATGACCGACTACATCTGCGTCGGCAAGGTCCACCCCGAGCGGGTCGCCGCCATCGTCAAGGGCATCGCCGAGGGCTGTGTCCTCGCCGGCTGCGCCCTCGTCGGCGGCGAGACGGCCGAGCACCCCGGCCTCCTCGGCCCGGACGACTTCGATGTCGCCGGCGCCGGCACGGGCGTGGTCGAGGCGGAGCACCTGCTCGGCCCGGATCGCATCCGTAAGGGTGACGCGGTGATCGCCATGGCGTCCTCCGGCCTTCACTCGAACGGGTACTCGCTCGTCCGGCATGTCCTGCTGAACCAGGCAGGGCTCTCCCTGGACGCCCAGATCGCCGAGTTCGACCGCACCCTCGGCGAGGAGCTCCTGGAGCCCACCAAGATCTACTCGCTGGACTGCCTGGCCCTGACCCGCACCACCGAGGTCCACGCCTTCAGCCATGTCACGGGCGGCGGGCTCGCGGCCAACCTGGCCCGCGTCATCCCCGACCACCTGCACGCCACGGTCGACCGCTCCACGTGGACCCCGGCTCCCGTGTTCGACCTCGTCGGCCGGACGGGCCAGGTCGAACGCCTGGAGCTGGAGAAGACCCTGAACATGGGCGTGGGCATGATCGCCATCGTCCCCCAGGAGTCGGCGAACGTGGCCCTGACGACCTTGGCGGACCGAGGCGTCGAGGCCTGGCTGGCAGGCGAGATCACCGACCGAGACACCCACACGACGGGCGCGGAACTCGTGAGCGAGTACGCCCGAGGGTGACGCCGACCGCGCCCCGGACGGCGGCGAAGCCGCCGAAAGGGGCGCGGGGAACTGCGCGAGCAACCACAACGCACCCGCAGTCGCCAAAGCACCGTGGCCCCCGAGCTATAAGGCGCCCGGCCCCTCAAGCGGAGCGCAACCGCACAAAACCCGGTCCGGCGTAATCCGCTCGGACCGGGTGAAGCGCAGCTGGACGGTCAAGCCCCGCGGCGACGGGACGCAGGACCGGACCCGTCGTCCTCATCGTCGTCATCGTCGGAGTTGTACAACTCCGCGTACCGCGCGTACGGGTCGTCGTCGTCCTCGTCGTCCTCGAACGGTTCGCCGTTCGGAGGCTGACTCGAAGTCGATGCGCCCAGCTCGCTGGCCAGACGCGACAGGTCAGTCCCACCGCTGTTGTACTTCAGCTGGCGGGCGACCTTCGTCTGCTTGGCCTTGGCCCGGCCGCGCCCCATGGCTCGACCCCCTCGGTGACGGGGCTCGACGGCCCCAGAGTCTTGACACGCGTTCATGTTCTGGAACGGGCTCTCCGTGGAGAGACCGGTCCGTAGGGCTTCCACGGTACCTGAGCCCGCGCCCATACGGTACGTCGCCCGCAGGACGTGCCCGTGCCCAGAACCTGCGAGGAGCCCTTTCCCCGCTGGTCAACCGCGATTTTAACCGTTTCTTGGCGGGCGACCCGCCGACGGAAGTGAGAGTTCTCTCTAAAGCCGTCGGCGGGTACCGGGCCCTGTCGTGCGACCCTCGCGCGGGCGTGCCCGCGGAACGTCAGCGTCCGCGTGCGGCGGCCGCCTCCTGCATCCGCTGCTCGGCGATCCGGTCGGCCGCGGCAGCCGGCGGAATCCCATCCGTCTTCGCACGTGCGAATATTGCCAGCGTGGTGTCGAAGATCTTCGACGCCTTCGCCTTGCACCGCTCGAAGTCGAACCCGTGGAGTTCGTCGGCGACCTGGATGACGCCGCCGGCGTTCACCACGTAGTCGGGCGCGTAGAGGATCCCGCGGTCCGCGATGTCCTTCTCGACGCCGGGGTGGGCGAGCTGGTTGTTGGCCGCGCCGCACACCACCTTGGCGGTGAGCACGGGCACGGAGTCGTCGTTCAGCGCTCCGCCGAGCGCGCACGGGGCGTAGATGTCGAGCCCCTCCACGCGGATCAGCGCCTCGGTGTCGGCGACGGCGGTGACGCCCTCGGGGTGGCGGTCGAGGATCCGGCGCACGGCGTCCTCGCGCACATCGGTGACGACGACCTCGGCGCCCTCGGCCCGCAGGTGCTCGACGAGGTGGTGGCCGACCTTGCCGACGCCGGCGATGCCGACCTTGCGGTCGCGCAGCGTGGGGTCGCCCCACAGGTGCTGGGCGGAGGCCCGCATGCCCTGGTAGACCCCGAAGGCGGTGAGCACGGAGGAGTCGCCGGCGCCGCCGTTCTCGGGGGAGCGGCCCGTGGTCCAGCGGCACTCGCGGGCCACGACGTCCATGTCGGCGACATAGGTGCCGACGTCGCACGCGGTCACGTACCGGCCGCCGAGCGAGGCCACGAACCGCCCGTAGGCGAGTAGCAGCTCCTCGCTCTTGATCCGGTCGGGGTCGCCGATGATCACGGCCTTGCCGCCGCCGTGGTCGAGCCCCGCCATGGCGTTCTTGTAGGACATCCCGCGCGCGAGGTTCAGGGCGTCGGCGACGGCCTCGGCCTCGGTGGCGTACGGGTAGAAGCGGGTGCCGCCGAGGGCGGGGCCCAGCGCGGTGGAGTGGAGGGCGATGACGGCCTTGAGGCCACTGGCCCGGTCCTGGCAGAGCACGACTTGCTCGTGACCGCCCTGGTCCGATTGGAACAGGGTGTGCAGGACGCCGTCAGATACGTCGGTCACTGTGGTGACTCCTGGGTAAGAAGCGGCGGTTGGTTACGGCTCCCCGTACGGGTGGCGGGGGCTGTGAGCATGAGGTTAGAGCCTCACGACCGCTCTGGAGCGGCGGAGCTTCAGGATCACCCACTCCTGGAGTACGGCCGTGGTGTGATCCGCACAGTTTTCCGGCCCGCCGATGGGCGGGTTCCGCAGGTTTCCCCGGTGGTCGGCGGGGGAGGGAGCAGGCGTGCCCAAGGTGTCCTCGGTGATCGTCCCGTACGCGTCGTACCTCCGCGTGTACGAGCCGCTGGCAGCCTTCCCGGAGCCGGAGCGCACCCACTGGACCCGGTACGCCCGTCGCGCCGAGCGCCCCTCCTACCAGGACGAGCTGCGGCGGTCGCTGGCCGATCTGCTGCCCACGCCGCCGATCCCGGTGCCGGTGCACGAGAGCGGTGACGCCTTCGTGCTCGAGGTGGACGGGGTGGTCTGTGTCTGTCCCTGGCGCACCCGGCTGCGCGGCTGGCAGGCGCTGGGGGATCTCGCCGAGGAGCTGCCCGCGCCGCTGCTGGACGCGGTGCTGCCGCCGCTGGTGCGCCGACAGGCCGGCCAGGACTACGAGCGTTGGATGGCCCGCAACCCCGACGCCCGTCCATGGATCCGCACCTCGACCTGGCACGTGCCGCTGAACTGGTTCGTCCTCGTCGCGGACGAGGAGCGCACCTATGAGAAGGGTTCGGCCGAGAACTCACCCGTGCTTCGCTATCGCACGCCCATGGTGCAGGCCCGGCGGCGGGTGGCGCGGGGGCTCAGGGCGCTGCGCGAGGCCCTCGACGAGGGGCCGCTGATCGACGGGCTGGTCGACGTGGGCCGCTGGCTGGAGGAGTTCCACCCGCGCTCGCTCGTGGAGCTGGACTACGGCGGTCTCGTGCACGTCCTGCCGGCGGAGGAGCTGGACGGCGACCACTCCGCGGCGGATGTCGCCGAGGGCATCGAGGCCCTGCGCAACGGCGACGGTCTGGCCGCCGGTGAGGCGTACGGGCGGCTGGTCGAGCGGTGGCGGGCGGTACGGGACCGGCGCTCCGCCAACTGAACCGCCGTTCGGTGAGCCGTACCGGGCAGAAGCGGTTGAACCAGCTCAACGCCCCACCCGTACTTGTGACTTGTGGGGCGGATGGGAAAAGGCTTTCCATGGAGGCCGAAGCATGGTGAACTGTCCACCCTTGGCCCAGGCTTGACGCACCGAAGTTCCGCTCGGGCGTCATCATGGGACGTAGGTCCCCGATCCGGGCTTTTGTATCAAGCAGTCGTCAAGCGTGACGGATTGCACTTACGCGGGCCTTGCCTCTTACGCACCTCCTCATGCCAAAATAGGACAAGGAGTCCGGGGGAGGCTCCCTCTGCCCGCCTTTGGGTGGAATCTCAGCATTGCACGCTATTGGGGGGTCTCGTGACTCCTGCACGCCACTGTGACTGATCGTCACAGTGGCGTGACTGTCCGCTATGGCATGGTCCATCGGCATCCGTCGCTGATGAACACCTGGGAGGGCAATTCCATCGGTTTGGCCGACGCGGCTGGACAGATGGTGTAGTTGTAGTGCCGAGGACAAGCCGTTCGTCCTATAACCGACTCGACTCGCGTCCGCCATTTCGGGCAACGCGGGTCAAGGTGCAGAATTTAGAGGAAAGAACCGAGAAGGTTCGGTTCTCCCGAGGAGGCCGCTCATGACCGCTCGCACCCCTGATGCCGAGCCGCTGCTGACCCCGGCTGAGGTCGCCACCATGTTCCGCGTCGACCCCAAGACGGTCACGCGGTGGGCGAAGGCCGGCAAGCTCACGTCCATCCGCACGCTCGGCGGACACCGCCGTTACCGCGAGGCTGAGGTCCGCGCACTGCTCGCGGGTATTCCGCAGCAGCGCAGCGAGGCCTGAACCACCGCAGAACAGGGCATTTCGGCTGGTCCCCCAATCGGCCGAGCCGCCTGAAAGCGCAGCTCAACCGCTCACGCAGCGCCAAGCGACGCGGGTTCTGCCCCAACAGATCCCACGCCCGAGCCACACAAAGCTTTCCAGAGCTTCCATCTGTTCTGGGTTTCGCCAGGCAAGCAACAAGGGTGCGTCGTCAGATCGCGCTGGACTCCGCCGGGTCCAGCGCGATCTTTTTTGTGCGCTTGGGCGGACGACCGGGCCTCCGGGCCCGGTCGTCCGCGTGTCCGGCGCGCCGACTTGTGCGTGGGCCTGGCCGTCTGTGCGCGGGACTGTCGGACTCTGGGGAGGGCTGTCGGATCTCCTGTGGGGGGCCTCGGGAGACTGGTGCAATTGCACATATTAAATTGACCAGTTGTAGGAGACCTGTAAGAACCCATGTTCCGGAAACTTATACAGTGACACCCGTCACATGCTGGGTGGCTTGTTACCCGCGAGTCACGTGCGGTAAAGGGGACGGGAGTTGAGGCGGGCCCGGCGTTCCGCCGAGTGAGTTCCCCGCCCGTCGGCGCTCACGCCACCGTTCACGCCTTGGAGGGACTCTCGTCCTCCGTGGGGTCCTCGGCGCGGTCCTCGCCGGCCGTGGGGGCGTCCGTCGTCAGGATGCGCGTCGTCACGGTGTCCGTCGTCAGGCGCAGCAGCCGGTGGCAGATCGGGCAGTGCCGGGTGAAGTGGCGGTAGGAGGAGGCGGCCGACAGATGGGCGCGGAGCAGAGCGCGGGTCTCGTGCCGAGCGGACGCCGCCATACGCCACCTCCGGGGGTCTTGGGGCCCTGTTTCCGAGGTACCGATGGAATGTGACTCCGTCAAGCCCCGGCGTGTCCGCTGGGGGGCCGGGTGCTTAGTGGGTTGGGGGGTGCGCGGTTCGTCGGCGGCCGCGGGTGCGTTGTGGCTTCTCGCGCAGCCCCGCGCCCCTGAAAAGAGGCCGGGGCTGCGCCCCGTGCTTTCGATGAAGGCTGGGCCGCCAGGCCCATGCCTTCAGGGGTGCGGGGAACTGCGCGAACGGCTCCCACTCACCCACGGCCGCCAACGAACCCCAGGGCGCTCCCCCTTGTCACGGCGCAGCAAAAAGACCCGCATCCTCGGCGGATGCGGGTCTCTCTGAATCGTGCGGTCCTGACGGGATTTGAACCCGCGGCCTCCACCTTGACAGGGTGGCGAGCACTCCAAACTGCTCCACAGGACCAGGTTTCGCAGTCAGCGTGTGTGCGCTGGCCTGCGAGAAGAGACTCTACAGGAGGGGGAGCCCCCGGTCGAACTCACCCAACGTGCAGTGCTCGTCACAGTATGACGGCTACGGCACCGCCGCGTCGATCGCTTTCACGATGCGCTTGTCGGAGACGGGGTACGCCGTCCCCAGGGCGTGCGCGAAGTAGCTGACGCGGAGTTCCTCGATCATCCAGCGGATGTCCAGGACCGAGGACGGTACGGGCCGCCCCTGGGGGAGTTGTTCCAGCAGCCAGGCGTACTCGTCCCGCATCTCGTGGACCTTCTCCATGCGGGAGGTGTCCCGCTGGACGCTCGTCGGCATCTGCTGGAGCCGCCGGTCCGCGGCCACCAGATAGCGCATCAGATCCGGGAGGCGGCGCAGCCCTGTCTCCGTGACGAAGCCCGGCTTCACGAGGGCGTCCAGCTGGCCGCGTACGTCCGCGAGGTTGGGCAGGAGGGCGGGGCTCCTCGTGGCCTTCAGGCGGCGCTCACAGGCCTGCCAGGCGGCGAGGACCTGCTGGACCTGGCCGACCGTGCGGACGGTGGTGTCGACGATCTCCGCGCGGACCTTGTCGTAGAGCTTGCGGTACGACTCCTCGTCCCAGGCCGGCCCGCCGAAGTCGGCGACGAGTCGGTCGGCGGCGGCCGTCGCGCAGTCGTCGAACAGCGCCTGGATCGAACCGTGCGGGTTCGCCGAGAGGGCGAGCTTCTGCGCGTTGGTCAGCTTTTCGCTCGCGAACTTCGCAGGGTTGACCGGAATGTTTCGCAGGATGAGCCTGCGGGTGCCCTTCCACATCGCTTCCGACTGCTCCGCCTCGGTGTCGAAGAGGCGTACGGAGACGGTGTCGCCGTCGTCCACGAGGGCCGGGTAGGCCTTCACGGGGTGGCCGGCGCGGCGGGTCTCGAAGACGCGGGTGAGGGAGCCGATCGTCCAGTCCGTCAGGCCGGTGCGCTCCAGGGACTCGCCGCCCTGGCGTTCGGCGGTCGCCGCGGCGGCCTGGGAGAGCGCCTTGCGGGCCTTCGGCTTCAGCTGGAGCCGCAGGGATTCCAGGTCCTTGTCCTCGGCCAGCTTCCGGCGCCGCTCGTCGACGATACGGAAGGTGATCTTCAGATGGTCGGGGACGCGGGCCCAGTCGAAGTCCTCGGCGGCCACGGGCACGCCCACCATGCGCTTGAGTTCGCGGGCGAGCGTGACGGTCAGCGGCTCCTGGAGGGGCACCGCCTGGTCGAGGAAGCGCTTGGCGTAGTTGGGGGCCGGGACGTAGTTGCGGCGGATCGGCTTCGGCAGGGAGCGGATCAGTTCCGTCACCACGTCCTCGCGCAGGCCCGGGATCTGCCAGTCGAAGCCCTCGTCGGTGACCTGGTTGAGGACCTGGAGGGGGATGTGGACGGTGACGCCGTCCGCGTCCGCGCCCGGCTCGAACTGGTAGGTGACGCGGAACTTGAGCTGCCCCTGGCGCCAGGAGTCCGGGTAGTCCGCCTTGGTGACCGCCTCCGCCGACTCCCGGATGAGCATCTCGCGTTCGAAGTCCAGGAAGTCGGGCTGCTCATGCCGCTTGTGCTTCCACCAGGAGTCGAAGTGGGCGCCCGACACCACGTGTTCGGGGACCCGCTGGTCGTAGAAGTCGAAGAGGGTGTCGTCGTCGACCACGATGTCCCGGCGTCGGGCGCGGTGCTCCAACTCCTCGACCTCGCTGAGGAGCTTGCGGTTGTCGGCGAAGAACTTGTGGTGCGTACGCCAGTCGCCCTCGACGAGCGCGTTGCGGATGAAGAGCTCGCGGCTGGCCTCGGGGTCGATGCGGCCGTAGTTCACCTTCCGCTGGGCGACGATCGGGACGCCGTACAGGGTGACCTTCTCGTACGCCATCACGGCCGCCTGGTCCTTTTCCCAGTGCGGTTCGCTGTACGTGCGCTTCAGCAGGTGCTCGGCGAGCGGCTCGACCCACTCGGGCTCGATCTTCGCGTTGACGCGGGCCCAGAGGCGGGAGGTCTCCACCAGCTCGGCGGACATCACGAAGCGCGGGGGCTTCTTGAAGAGGGCCGAGCCGGGGAAGATCGCGAACTTGGCGCTGCGGGCGCCCAGGTACTCGTTCTTCGCGCCGTCCTTGATGTCCTTCATGCCGATGTGGGACAGCAGGCCGGCCAGGAGCGAGACGTGCACCTGCTGCTCGGGGGCGTCCTCCTCGTTGAGGTGGATGCCCATCTGCTTGGCGACCGTGCGGAGCTGGCTGTAGATGTCCTGCCACTCGCGGATGCGCAGGAAGTTGAGGTACTCCTGCTTGCACATCCGGCGGAAGGACGACGAGCCGCGTTCCTTCTGCTGCTCGCGGACGTACCGCCACAGGTTGAGGAAGGCGAGGAAGTCGGAGGACTCGTCCTTGAAGCGGGCGTGCTGCTGGTCGGCCTGGGTCTGCTTGTCGGCGGGGCGTTCGCGCGGGTCCTGGATGGACAGCGCGGCGGCGATGACCATGACCTCGCGGGCGCAGCCGTTCTTGTCGGCCTCGACGACCATCCGGGCCAGGCGCGGGTCGACGGGCAGCTGGGAGAGCTTGCGGCCCATCGTGGTCAGCCGCTTGCGGACGTCCTTCTGCGTGGGGTCGAGCGCGCCGAGCTCCTGGAGGAGCTGGACGCCGTCGCGGATGTTGCGGTGGTCCGGCGGGTCGATGAAGGGGAACTTCTCGATGTCGCCGAGGCCGGCCGCGGTCATCTGCAGGATGACGGAGGCGAGGTTCGTCCGCAGGATCTCGGCGTCCGTGAACTCCGGGCGCGCGTTGAAGTCGTCCTCGGTGTACAGGCGGATGCAGATGCCGTCGGACGTACGGCCGCAGCGGCCCTTGCGCTGGTTGGCGCTGGCCTGGGAGATCGGCTCGATCGGCAGCCGCTGGACCTTGGTGCGGTGGCTGTAGCGGCTGATACGGGCGAAGCCCGGGTCGATGACGTACTTGATGCCGGGCACGGTCAGCGACGTCTCGGCGACGTTGGTGGCCAGCACGATCCGGCGGCCGGTGTGCGGCTGGAAGACGCGGTGCTGCTCGGCGTGCGAGAGCCGCGCGTAGAGGGGGAGGACCTCGGTGAAGCGGTAGTTCTTCTTGATCAGCGCGTCGGCCGTGTCGCGGATCTCGCGTTCACCGGAGAGGAAGACGAGGATGTCGCCCTTGCCCTCACCCTGAAGCTCCTCGACCGCGTCGCAGATGGCGGTGATCTGGTCGCGGTCGGCGTCGTCGGAGTCCTCTTCGAGGAGGGGGCGGTAGCGCACCTCGACCGGGTACGTACGACCGCTGACCTCGACGATCGGGGCGTCGCCGAAGTGGCGGGAGAACCGCTCGGGGTCGATGGTCGCGGAGGTGATGACGACCTTGAGGTCCGGGCGCTTCGGGAGCAGCTGGGCGAGATAGCCCAGCAGGAAGTCGATGTTGAGGGACCGCTCGTGGGCCTCGTCGATGATGATCGTGTCGTAGGCGCGCAGCTCGCGGTCCGTCTGGATCTCGGCGAGCAGGATGCCGTCCGTCATCAGCTTGACGAAGGTCGAGTCCTGGTTGACCTGGTCGGTGAAGCGGACCTTCCAGCCGACGGCCTCGCCGAGGGGGGTGTCCAGCTCCTCCGCCACGCGCTCGGCGACGGTGCGGGCGGCGATCCGGCGGGGCTGGGTGTGCCCGATCATGCCGCGGACGCCGCGCCCCAGCTCCATACAGATCTTCGGGATCTGGGTCGTCTTGCCGGAGCCGGTCTCACCGGCCACGATGACCACCTGGTGGTCGCGGATGGCGGCCGCGATCTCGTCCTTCTTCTGGCTGACGGGCAGCTGTTCGGGGTACGAGACGGCCGGCACGCGGGCGGCGCGCTCGGCCATGCGGGCCTCGCCCTTGGCGACCTCGGCCTCGATCTCGGCGAGGACGGCGGCCCGGGCCTCGGGCTTACGGATCTTGCGCGCGCCTTCGAGCCTGCGCCCGAGCCGGTGCGCGTCGCGCAGGGACAGCTCGGCCAGGCGGGGGGCGAGGGCGCCGAGGGCGGGGGCAGGTGGCGTAGACATACGCCGTCCAGGATCTCACCTCGACGAAACGAGGGGCGAACGCTTTTGCGTCCGCCCCTCGCTGTGCGCCTGTGATGCGCGTTACCGCCCGCCGCCGCGTGGGCCGCGGCTGTCAGCGCACGTCGACGTAGTCCTCTGTGCCGCTGCCGACGAAGTGCTTGCCGTCGGGCTCCAGGAAGACGGGCACCCAGGTGCCGTCCTGCTGGGCGCGGAAGCCCTTGCTGAAGGAGCCGTTGGACTTCGAGGTGACGGTCGTCATCAGGTACCAGGTCTTCTTGCCCTTGGGCCGGAAGAGGATCTGGACCTTCTTGGAGCCGTACGCCTTCCAGGTCGAGGTGCCCGCCTTGCGCTCCTGGAGCACGCCCTTGACGGTGAGGGTCCGGCCCTTGCGGACCGGCTCGGGCGAGGCGTCGGCGTTCTTGATCCGGGTGAGGGCCCGGTTCTTGCGCAGGACGCTGCTGGTGGTGCCCTTGACGTCGGTCGTGGTGGAGCCGGCGTACTTCAGCCGCCAGTAGCCGTCGGTGTAGCCCGGCAGGGTGGTGTGGAACTGGGAGTCGAAGCTCGTCCTGACGGTCTTCTCGGTGGTCCAGCCGGTCTTGCCGTCGGGCGAGTACTGGACGGCCACACCGACCCGCTCGCCGTGGTCGTCCCCGCTGATCCCGAGGATGCCGGAGACGCTGAGCTCGGCGTACTCGTCCAGCGAGGCGGTGAACTCGCGGAACCTGGTCGTCGCCGTGACCGACACCTTGACGTCGGCGGTCGCGGTGCGCTGGATCCACTGGTTCTTCGGGTACGGCGGGAAGGCCACCTCGTAGACGGTCTTCTGATACGGACTGGCGACGAAGCTGAAGCGGCCGTCGGTGCCGGTGGTCGCCTCGATGGGGTTCGAGATGCTGCTGCCCTTGTGGTCCATCTCCAGAGGGATGCCGGACAGCGGCTTCCATGCCTCGCCGCTCTGGTACTCCAGCGTGCCGGTGACGGTGATCTTGGCGCCGGAGGTGGGGTGGAAGCTCGCCTTGTCGAGGACGAGGCGGGTGGGCGCGGCCTTCGGGTCGATGCTCACCCAGGGGACAGTGGCGTAGCCCAGGTCGCCCCGGTAGGTGGCCCAGGCCCAGCCGCCCTCCTCCACCTGCTGGGAGACGGAGAAGTGGCCCTTCTCGTCGGCGGTGGTGGTCGTCTCGATCTGTTGGCCGATCCTCAGGTCCACGGAGGCGCTGGGCAGCGGTTCGGTGGCGCGGGTGCTCGGGTCGCGGACGACCATGTCACCGCTGACCGTGACCGTCTTGTCCTCGATGGTCGGCTGGGTGGGCGTGACCGCGAAGTCCTGGATGACGGGCTGCTTGCGGTACCGCAGCGTCCCGGCGTCCTTGCGGACGGTGGTCTCGCCGCCGCTGGTCGTGGCCTCGACGTCGATCGTGTAGTCGCCGAGCGTGTCCAGGTGGACGGGCGGGGAGGACCAGACGCCTTCCCAGCCGCTCACCCAGTAGGTCTGCTTGAACTCGGTGACGGTGGCCACCGGGGTCTCCGACTCGGCGCTGCCGACCGGGCGGAGCGTCGCGGTGATCTTCTCCACGTCCTCGCCGAGGGCACTGCCGTGGTTGAGCCGTACGTCGATGACCGACCAGTCGGCCGAGTCGCTCGTCGCTTCCTTGACCGTCGGTGCGGCGGCGTGCGCCGTGCCGGGTATCGCGAACGTGGAGAACAGAACGGCACCGGCCGTCACGATCCCCCTGGTGATGCGTCTCAAGAACCCCCCATGGTTCTCGGTGCGAGCGATGGCTCGCTATGAGCGACGAAAACCCCCTCCGGTCACCCGGAGGGGGTTTTCGTACGGTGTGGCTGGGGCCGGGGTCGAACCGGCGACCTTCCGCTTTTCAGGCGGACGCTCGTACCAACTGAGCTACCCAGCCACGGTGTTTCACGTGAAACACCGAGCGGTCCTGACGGGATTTGAACCCGCGGCCTCCACCTTGACAGGGTGGCGAGCACTCCAAACTGCTCCACAGGACCAAGGTTGCGTACGACAGTGTCGCACACGTTCTTGCGTGCCCCCAACGGGATTCGAACCCGTGCTACCGCCTTGAAAGGGCGGCGTCCTAGGCCGCTAGACGATGAGGGCTATCGGCCCGCCGTGGGCGCTTCATCAGCGCGTCGGGGACGTGAGAAGCATATGGGATGGCGGGAGGTATCGCCAAAACGGTTTACGGGCGGCCCGGGGAACGGGTGGTCGCCCCGCCGGGTGACGTGCTCGGAGGCGTGCCGGACGGGGTGCCGGACGGGGTGCCCGATGGGGTGCCCGACGGAGTGCCCGATGGAGTTCCGGAGGGGGACGGGGACTGGAGTGCTCCCGGTTGGTTCTCCTTCGGGAGGTGGCGGCTGACCTCGGCCGTCGTCAGTCCCAGGCCTCCGAGTTTGATCTCGTCCCAGGCCTGGAGGCGATGGGTGTCGCGGTCGAAGTACAGGACCGACGTCTCGATCGGATCCGGGTAGTCGCCCTCCAGGGCGCGCAGCCCGCTGCCCCCGGTCGAGCCCTCGATGCGCAGGCGGGTGCCCTCGTCCAGGACCTCCATCTCCGGGTGGTGGAGGTGCCCGGCGAGGACGAGCGGGACGTCCCCGTCCGTCTCGCGCGCGGCGTCCGGGTTGTGGGCGATCGCGATGTCCACGGGCGTGCCGGCCGCCTTCTGGGCGCGCAGCGCCCCCGCCAGCCGCTGTCCGGCCGCCTCCTCCGAGGGCAGGCCCGCCTTGTCCGTGGAGCGGTCCGGGGTGAACTGCGGGTCGCCGATCCCCGCGAAGCGCAGCCCGCCCACGTTCACCGCCTTCCCCTCGTCGAGGACGTGCGTGTTCTCGACGCCCTTCAGATACCGCTGGGTCTCCTGGGAGTCGTGGTTGCCGCGCACCCAGACGTACGGCGCCCCGAGGTCGGCGATCGGGTCCAGGAAGGCGTTCTCGGCGGCGGTGCCGTGGTCCATGGTGTCGCCGGAGTCGACGATGACGTTGATCTCGTACTGCTCCACCAGCGAGGCGATGATCTTCCAGCTCGCGGGGTTGAGGTGGATGTCGGAGACGTGCAGGACGCGGATGGTGGTGGGGTCCGGCTGGTACGCGGGGAGGGTGGACGTGACGTCGTACAGCTTGGTCACGTTCGTCACCAGGCGTGCCAGTTCCTTCTGGTAGACGTCGAACTCCGTGACGATGCTGCGCGCGTTGCCGACGAGGGAGGGCGCGGAGGAGAGCAGGCCCGAGAACTTGGGTTCCAGGACCGAGTTGGGGTTCCAGGTGGCGGCGGCGGTGCCCCCGGAGGCGGCGAGCAGCCCGAGCGCCAGGCCGCCGGCGGCCAGGGCGCGGCGGGGGCGGCGGTAGACGGCCAGCCCCAGCGCGGTCGCCCCCGTGACGACGGCGACGCCCGATCGCAGGGCCAGGTCCAGCGTGCCGCGCCGGACGTCCGACGCGATCTCGTCCTGGAGGCCCGAGATCCGCTCGGGGTGGTCGACCAGGGCCTGGGCCCGGT
>NZ_LIRK01000183.1 GCF_001419765.1 Streptomyces torulosus | reverse complement strand
GGGCCGTCGGTCCACCGGTGGAGGGTGTTTCCACCGGTGGACGGCGGCCCTCAGGCGTTCCAGGCCCAGTCGGCGACCTCGGGCAGGTCGGTGCCGTGCTCGCGGATCCAGGCGTGGTGGCGGGTCCGGGCGTCGGCCATCCGCTGCCGTACGGCGGCGGCGCGCACGGCGAGGCCGGGGACGCGGTCGATGACGTCCATGACCAGGCGGTAGCGGTCGAGGTCGTTGCGGACGACCATGTCGAACGGTGTGGTCGTCGTGCCGGACTCCTTGTAGCCGCGGACGTGCAGGTTCCGGTGGCCGGTGCGGCGGTAGGCGAGGCGGTGGATCAGCCACGGGTAGCCGTGGTAGGCGAAGATCACCGGTTTGTCGGTGGTGAACAGCCCGTCGTACTCGAAGTCGCTCATCCCGTGCGGGTGTTCCTCCCGCGGCAGCAGCCGGGTCATGTCGACGACGTTCACCACGCGCACGGCGAGTCCGGGCAGGTGCCGGCGTAGCAGTTGCGCGGCGGCCAGCACCTCCTGCGTGGGGACGTCGCCGGCGCAGGCGAGGACGACGTCGGGTTCGCCGCCGTTCTCCGTGCCGGCCCAGTCCCAGATGCCCGCGCCGCGCGCGCAGTGGGCGCGGGCCTCGTCCAAGGACAGCCAGTCGTAGCAGGGCTGCTTGCCCGCTACGACGACGTTGACGTAGTCCCGGCTGCGCAGGACGTGGTCCGCGACGGAGAGCAGGGTGTTGGCGTCCGGCGGCAGATAGACCCGGACCACCTCGGGGCTCTTGTTCAGGACGTGGTCGACGAAGCCGGGGTCCTGGTGGGAGAAGCCGTTGTGGTCCTGGCGCCACACATGGGAGGTGAGCAGGTAGTTGAGGGAGGCGATGGGGGCCCGCCAGGGCAGCTCGCGGGAGGTCCGCAGCCATTTGATGTGCTGGTTGACCATGGAGTCGACGATGTGGACGAACGCCTCGTAGCAGGAGAACAGGCCGTGCCGGCCGGTGAGGAGGTAGCCCTCCAGCCAGCCCTGGCAGGTGTGCTCGGAGAGGATCTCCAGCACCCGGCCGTGCCGGTCCAGGTGCTCGTCCACCGGCAGCATCTGGGCCTGCCAGGCCTTGCCGCTGGCGTCGAAGACGGCCTGGAGGCGGTTGGAGGCCGTCTCGTCCGGGCCGACGACCCGGAAGTCCCGGCGGGAGCGGGTGTCGTTCATGACCGCCTCCAGGAGGCCGCCGAGGACCCGGGTCGGCTCGTGGAGGGTGGTGCCGGGCTTCTCCACCGGGACGGCGAAGTCGTCGAGGGAGCGGACGGGCAGGTCGCGGACGAGGAGACCGCCGTTGGCGTGCGGGGTGGCGCCGAGGCGGCGGGGACCCTCGGGGACGCAGGCGAGGACGTCGGGGACGGGCCGGCCGTCGGGGCCGAACAGGTCCTGCGGCCGGTACGACCGCAGCCACGCCTCCAACTGCCGCAGGTGGTCCGGGTTCTCCCGTACCCCGGCGAGCGGGACCTGGTGGGCGCGCCAGGTTCCCTCGACGGGCTCCCCGTCGACCTCGGCGGGGCCGGTCCAGCCCTTCGGGGTGCGCAGCACGATCACCGGCCAGTGCACGCGCTCGGTGACGCCGTCCTCACGGGCGGTGCGCTGCATGAGGGCGATCCGGTCGAGGGCCTCGTCGAGGGCCGCGGCCATCGCGCGGTGCACCTGCGCCGGGTCGTCGCCGGTCACATGGATCGGGACGTGCCCGTAGCCCCGCAGGAGTGCGTCCAACTCGCTCTCGGGGAGGCGGGAGAGGACGGTCGGGTTGGCGATCTTGTAGCCGTTGAGGTGGAGGATCGGCAGGACCGCGCCGTCGTGCACCGGGTCCAGGAACTTGTTCGAGTGCCAGGCGGCCGCCAGCGGCCCGGTCTCCGCCTCCCCGTCGCCGATCACACAGGCGACCAGCAGGCCGGGGTTGTCGAAGGCGGCGCCGTACGCGTGGGCCAGCGAGTAGCCGAGTTCGCCGCCCTCGTGGATGGAGCCGGGGGTCTCCGGGGCGACATGGCTCGGCACCCCGCCGGGGAAGGAGAACTGCCGGAACAGCCGCTCCATGCCCTGCGCGTCCCGCGGGACGTCGGGGTAGATCTCGCTGTAGCTGCCCTCCAGCCAGGAGTTGGCGAGCACGGACGGCCCGCCGTGGCCGGGGCCCCAGACGCACAGCGCGTCCAGTCCGCGTGCCTTGATCACTCGGTTGAGGTGGGTGTGCACGAGGTTGAGGCCGGGCGAGGTGCCCCAGTGGCCGAGGAGCCGCGGTTTGATGTGCTCCGGCCGCAGCGGCTCGTTCAGCAGGGGGTTCGCCATCAGGTAGATCTGTCCGGCGGCCAGGTAGTTGGCGGCCCTCCAGTGGGCGTCCAGGGTGCGCAGCTCGGCGTCGGAAAGTACGGTGACGTTCTGGTGTTCGACCTTGGTCATGGGTGACTCCGGAACTCATCGGCGGGGGTCATAGGGCGGTGGAGGCGGCATGGCCGGCAAGAAGGCGACGAAGTTGCCGCGCGCGACGTACGAAGAGGAACTGCTGCGTCTGCAGACGGAGTTGGTGAAGCTCCAGGAATGGGTGCGGACGACGGGCACCCGACTGGTCGTGATCTTCGAGGGGCGGGACGCGGCCGGCAAGGGCGGCACGATCAAACGGGTCGCCGAGCACCTCAACCCGCGTGTCGCCCGGATCGCCGCCCTGCCGAAGCCGACGGAGCGCGAGCGCGGCCAGTGGTACTTCCAGCGGTACATCCAGCACCTTCCGGCGGCCGGGGAGATCGTGCTGTTCGACCGGTCCTGGTACAACCGGGCCGGCGTCGAGCACGTGATGGGCTTCTGCACCGATCAGGAGTACCAACTTTTCCTGCGACAGTGCCCCATCTTCGAGCGGATGCTGGTGGAGGACGGGATCCTGCTGCGCAAGTACTGGTTCTCGGTGAGCGACACCGAGCAGCAGGACCGGTTCCGCCGGCGGCTGGAGGATCCGCTGCGGCGCTGGAAGCTGTCGCCGATGGACCTGGAGTCGATCTCCCGCTGGGAGGCGTACTCGCAGGCCAAGGACACCATGATGGTGCACACCGACATCGCCGAGGCGCGCTGGTTCGTGGTGGAGAGCGACGACAAGCGGCGGGCCCGGCTGAACATGATGGCGCACATGCTGGACTCGGTGCCGTACCACGAGGTCCCGCCGCCGGTGCTGGAACTGCCCGAGCGTCCCGCGTCGACCGGCTACCAGCGCCCTCCGCGCGACCTGCGGACGTACGTCCCGGACCACGCGGCGAAACTCTGAACGGCGGCGCTCCGAACGTCGGCGACGCTCCGAACGTCGGGCCACCACGCTCACCCGCACACCGGGGATGCTGGCGTACGGCCGCGTGCTGGCGTACGGGCAGGTGCTGGCGTACGGCCATGGAGATGCGCCCCTTCGTCCTCGGCCGGACCGCGACCCGGCGTCGCTCGACCTCGCGTCCCTCACCCTCGCGGATCGCGGCCGGCCGCGCCGGATGCCGAAGGGCCGCGACGACAGGGCCGGACGGCCTGGGCGGCAGGCCGCGCGGCCCCTGGCGCGGCGCCCGGGCCCGCCCGTGCGCGGAGGGTGGGCTGGTGGGGGCCGATCGGCCCTAGTGCGGGCGGCCCGGGCGGCGTGATGATCGACATCATGGGCAGACCCGTGTTCTGTCCTCTTCGCCGGGGAACGAGGGGCCACGATGTCCGAGCCACGTACTTTCACCGAGCAGAACCCGATCCGCGTGTTCCTGCTCGACGATCACGAGGTCGTCCGGCGCGGCCTCGCCGATCTGCTCGACTCCGAGCCGGACATCTCCGTGATCGGCGACGCCGGCACCGTCGAGCAGGCCCTGGTGCGGGGCCCGGCGCTGCGGCCCGATGTCGCCGTCCTCGACGTGCGGCTGCCGGACGGCGACGGCATCTCGGTCTGCCGGGAGCTGCGCAGCCGGATGCCGGGGCTGAGGTGTCTGATGCTGACCTCGTTCGACGACGAGGAGGCCCTGCTCGACGCGATCATGGCCGGTGCCTCGGGGTACGTCCTCAAGCAGATCAAGGGGTCGGACCTGGTCTCCGCGGTCCGTACGGTGGCCTCCGGCCAGTCGATGCTGGACCCCGCGACCACCGCCCGGCTGATGCGGTCGCTGCGGGCCGAGCCGGCGGCGGGGCCGGCCGAGCCGTCGGAACTGGCGACGCTGTCGCCGAGGGAGCGGGACATCCTGGCGCTGATCGGTGAGGGGCTCACCAACCGGGAGATCGGCAAGAGGCTCTACCTGTCGGAGAAGACCGTCAAGAACCACATCTCCCGCCTCCTGGCCAAGCTGGGCGTCCAACGCCGCGTCCAGGCCGCCGTCCTCGCCACCCACCTGGACCAACCGACCCCGGGCGAACACCGGCCGAGCTGAACGAAACAGGGGCCGCCCTCAGGGTCCCCGGCCGGACGGGCTGGAGAACGGGCCGACCGGCCCTACCCGTGTTCGGGTGTCGTACGGACGATGGACTGATGGTTCAGAACGATGCGTTTCGCGTGCTCGACCGGCAGGAGTGCCTGAGACTGCTGGCCAAGGTGCCGGTCGGGCGGGTGGTCTACACCCGGCGCGCGCTGCCCGCCGTGCTCCCGGTCAACTTCGCCCTCGACAGCGACGACGCCGTGCTGCTGTGCACGTCGGCCGGCTCCGACCTGGTGCGGGCGATCGACGGTGTCGTCGTCGCGTTCGAGGGCGACGAGTTCGACCCGGCCACCCGGTCCGGCTGGAGCGTCGTCGTCACCGGCCGGGCCGACGTGGTGACCGATCCCGCCGAGCACGAGCGGCTCTCCCGCTCCGGCCCCGCCTCCTGGATGCCCGCACGGAACGAGGTCTTCGTACGGATCGCGTCCGAGATGGTCACCGGCCGTGAACTCGGCACGCGCTGACCGGGCGTCGGCGCCACGACAGGGCTCTTGGGAGGTCGTCCCGGGGCCGCCCGGTCCCACGTCGACCGCACAGGTTGGGCCGATGCTCCCGACTCGATGGGGCCATTGGTCCCCACTTCGCCGGTAACGGGCGAACGGCGCCGAAACGCGGTCCGTTGCCTGATACACAGAAGACCGGCGCCCCGAGGGGACGCGGCGCCCGACCCCACCCCTGACGCCCATGCCTGGGAGGCCTCATGCTGTCCGAAGAGTCCGCCGCCGTCGTCCGCGCCACCCTGCCCGCGGTCGCCGGAGCGCTCGACGAGATCACCACCCGCTTCTACGGCGCCATGTTCCGCGACCGTCCGGAGCTGCTCGACGGGATGTTCAACCGCGGCAACCAGGCGAGCGGCGCGCAGCGCCGGGCCCTGGCCGGGTCGATCGCCGGGTTCGCGACCGCGCTGCTGGACGACCCGGACACCCGCCCGGACACGCTGCTGGACCGGATCGCGCACAAGCACGCGGCGGTCGGGGTCACCGACGACCAGTACACGATCGTCCACAAGTACCTCTTCGGCGCGATAGCCGAGGTGCTCGGCGACGCCGTCACCCCGGAGGTCGCGGCGGCCTGGGACGAGGTGTACTGGCTGATGGCGGGCGCGCTGATCGGCCGGGAGGCCCGGCTCTACCAGGACGCGGGCGTGACGCCCGGAGAGGTGTGGCGGCCGTGGACCGTCGTCGAGCGCCGTACGGAGACCCCGGACACGGTGTCCTTCCTGCTGCGCCCCGCCGACGGGGGACCCGCGCCGCGGGCCAGGGCCGGCCAGTACGTGAGCGTCCGTGTGCGCATGGCGGACGGTGTGCGCCAGGTACGCCAGTACAGCCTCTCGTCCGACCCGGGCGACGGCCTGCGGCGGATCACCGTGAAGCGGGTCGCCGCGGCGGAGGGCACGCCGGACGGCGAGGTCTCCACCCTGCTGCACGAGCGGGTGTCCGCGGGTGACGAACTGACCCTGTCGGCGCCGTTCGGCGATGTCTTCCTCGACGATCCGGCCGACGCCGGGTCCCCGGTCGTGCTCGTCTCGGCGGGCATCGGCTGTACGCCGATGACCGGCATCCTGGCGCATCTCACCGCCGCCGGCTCGACCCGCCCGGTGCTGGTGCTGCACGCCGACCGCTCCCCCGCCGACCACGCCCTGCGCGCCGAGACCCGTGCGCTCGTCGACCGGCTGCCGGGTGCCCGCGCCGTCTTCTGGTACGAGCACCCCGAGCCGGCCGAGGCGACCCACCCGACCGCGCAAGCCGAACAGGTCGAGGGGGCCGACCGGGCCGACCGGGTCGGCACGGAGCTCCGGAGCGGTCTGATGGACCTCGACGGTCTCGAACTGGCCCAGGACGCCACGGTGTTCCTGTGCGGGCCGCTGCCCTTCATGCGGGCGGTGCGCGGTCAGCTGCTGGCCGCGGGGATACCCGCCCGCAGCATCCGCTACGAGGTGTTCGGCCCCGACCTGTGGCTGCCCGGTTCCTGACGGAGCGGTCGCCCGAGGGAGCGGTCAGTCGAGTCTCGTCTCGGGGATCTGCACGTTGATCGGCTCGCCGGAGCGCGGGTCGACGGTCAGGCCCCGGCCGGTCCTGCGGTTGCGGAGCTGGGCGTGGGTGAGGCGGGCGCCGAGGATGTCGCCGCGGAGCCGGGGCTTCGGCAGCCGACGGTCACCGCCTCGCCCGGGACGAAGCGCGGCAAGCACGGCGAGGGCCCCGACATCGTCTACCTACCGGGGACCGGCGGGTCCGGGGGCGGCGCCACGGGCGGCGGTTTCGGCGCCCGGCGGGTGAAGTCCACGAAGTCGCTCACCGGTCTGAAGGTGGCCGTCAAGATCGTCCAGACCGGTGGGGTCGCCGACACCGGGTGTGGACCTCCCTCGGCGACAGGGTGTCCGTGTCCTCCGCCGCGTCGGGCGGGGAGCCGGACTACGTGGTGACGCTGAAGCCAGGCGTCACGCTGGGGTCCGGCACGTACGTCCTGAAGTTCGGCTACAACCACGACCGGGCCGTCCGCCGCGCTCGGAGCGGCTGACCGGATCGGTCCGCTTCCGGACCCGATGCGGTCTGTCGCCGTTCCCTCCGCGCGGCCGAGGCTTGGGGCATGACCCGAGCACTGATCGTCATCGATGTCCAGGAGTCCTTCCGCGCCCGCCCGCTGTGGGAGGCGATCTCCGACCCGAAGATCGCCGACAAGGTCAACCGGCTGGTCCGGCTGGCCCGCCGGGCCGGTGACCTGGTGGTGTGGGTGCTGCACTCCGAGCCCGGCACCGGCGGCGCCTTCGACCCGGCCCTCGGCCACGTCCGGCTGCTGGAGGAGCTGGAGCGGCCCGAGGCCGGCGAGCCGCTCGTCCACAAGACCTCGCACAACGTCTTCACCACCACCAACCTGCAGCAACTCCTCACGGAACGCGGAGTCCGCGAACTCACCGTCTGCGGCATCCGCACCGAGCAGTGCGTCGAGACCACCGCCCGCGTCGGCAGCGACCTCGGCTACCTGGTGACCTTCGTCGTCGACGCCACCGCCACCAACCCGATCCCGCACCGCGACGCGCCCGCCGACCAGAGCGTCGCCGAGTTGCTCGCCGACCCGCGCACCCTGCCCGCCGACGAGGTGATCCGCCGCACCGAGTACGCGCTCGCGGGACGGTTCGCCACCATCGCGACGGTGGACGCGTTGGAGGCCGCGGCGGACGATCCGGCATGATGACCGGATCGTGAGCCACGTCGTGTTCTTCCTGGTGCCCGGAGTCCATCTGCTGGACCTCGCCGGCCCCGCGCAGGTCTTCTCCACCGCGGCGGACTTCGGGCACCCCTACACCCTCCGCTACGTCGCCGAGCGGCCCCAGGTCCCCACCGCTCAGGGTCTGCCCCTGGTGGCCGCGCCCGACTGGCCCGACCTCGGGCCCGAGGACCTGATCGTGGTGCCGGGCTGGCGGACCGTCACCCTCGCCGACTCCCCGGCCATCGCCGACGCCTCCCTGGAGGTCCTGCGGGACCACCATGCCCGGGGCGGGACTGTGGCCAGCGTCTGCGCCGGCGCGGAGGCACTCGGACGGGCCGGCCTCCTCAAGGGCCGCCGCTGCACCACCCACCACGATGTGCAGGACGAGCTGGCCCTGCGCCATCCCGGCGCCGTCGTCGTGCGCGACGTGCTGTTCACCGCCGACGACCGGGTGATCACCTCGGCCGGCATCGCCAGCGGCATCGATCTGGCCCTGCATCTCGTCGCAGGCCGGCACGGCCCGGCCGTCGCCGCCCGGGTCGCCCGCGACATGGTCGTCTACGCCCGCCGCAACGGCGACGAGCCGCAGACGAGCGCGATGTTCCGGCACCGGTCCCATCTCGACGACACCGTGCACCGCGTCCAGGACCTCATCGACACCCACTTCGACCGGCCGCTCCCGCTGCCCGGCCTGGCCTCGGCCGTCGGCGTCAGCGAACGCACCCTCACCCGGATGTTCACCCGCGCCACCGGCCTCACCCCGCTGCGCTACCAGCAGACCCTGCGCCTGGAGCGCGCCGAGCACCTCATCAGCCACGGCGCCACGGTCGACGCCGCGGCGCGCTCGGTCGGCTTCGAGGACGCCCGGATGCTCCGCCGCCTGCGCGCCCGCGCGAACTGACCCGGCCGCAGGCCCTGGCGCGGGTCACGTCGAGGCCGGGTCCGGTGTCTCGGCGGGGCGCTCGGAGACCAGGTCCGGCAGCAGTCCGCGCAGCGCCTCGCGCTGCGCGGGCCCCATGAACTCGCCGAGCGCGTCGGTGACCGTCCCGGCGAGCGCGTCGGAGGCCTCCTTCAGCAGGCGCCGCGCCTTCTCGGTGAGCGCGACCTGGATCCCACGCTTGTCGCCGCACACCGAGGCACGGGTGATGAGGTCGGAGTGCTGGAGGCAGGCGATCTGGTAGGTGAGCCGGGTCTTGGGGCGGCCGAGGAGCTCCGCGATACGGGTCATGCGCAGCCCGTCCTCCGGCTGGGTGGCCAGCAGACACAGGATCAGGAACTCGTCGTGGGAGACGCCGAGCCGCTCCTTCACGACCGCACGCAGCCGCTGCTCCACCGCGCCCGTCGCGCCCAGCAGCAGCATCCAGGCGTGCAGCTCGGCCGGCAGCAGGCCGCCGCTCCCCTGCGCGGACGGGCATTCGGGCAGGTGGGCAGGGTGTTTGTCGTGGTCGGCCATGGACCCCAGTGTACCTGTTGTCCATTTTTGGAAGACCTGGTTGTCCAAATTCGAATAACGAGCTAGCTTCAGTCATGCAAATTTGGACGACCGCCTGATCATGACTCCCCTCATGACCGCTCGACAGGAGAACCCCCATGACAGTCGCCGTGGAAACCGGACTGTGGCAGCTCGACACCACCGCCTCCACCGTCGCCCTGCAGCACAGGACGATGTGGGGCCTGGTCACCGTGAAGGGAGCCTTCGGCACCGTCGGCGGCCAGGGCGAGGTGCGGCCCGACGGGTCCGCCGTGGGCGTCGTGACCGTCGACGCGGCCTCCCTGGACACCAGGAGCGCCAAGCGCGACGAGCACCTGAGGTCCGCCGACTTCTTCGACGTGGACCACCACCCGGAGATCACCTTCGCCGTCCGCAGCGCCGAACTCCGGGACGGCGACACGGTCGGCGTCGTCGGCCGACTGACCGTGCGCGGCATCAGCAGGCCGCTGTCCCTCACGGCGCGCCTGACGGAGGCCGGCGCCGAAGGGGTCACCCTGGGCACCGAGTTCACCGTCGACCGGGAGCAGTTCGGCATGGGCTGGAACCAGCTCGGCATGATGCGCGGCCTGGCCACGATCACGGCGACGCTGCGCTTCGTCCGGACCACCGCCTGACCCGACCGTCTCCGCCAGGTGTCGGGGCGCCCAGAGGGGGGACTTGGTGGGCAGACCGGATTCAGCGGCCTTCCCCCTGGGGGGCTGACCCGGTTCAGGCTCCTCCTGTTCAGCAGTGAGCCGGGGGAGCCGACGCCCCGAGGTCAGCCGAGGTCGCCCTGTGCGCAGACGCGGCGGGCGATCTCGCGGAGTTCGACGTTGCTCTCCTGGGAGTAGCGGCGCGGCTCCGAGGGCACGCGCATGGGGCGCGAAGGCGGGTCAGCGCTCCCGGACTTCTGCCCGTGCGTCGCGGTGCCGCCGAGGATCACGAGGCGCACCGCCTCACACCAGCATGCCGGCGCCTCCGCCACGGCGCGGGCCACGCCTGCCCCGACGCCGTACCCCGCCGTTCGGGGCGCTGTCAGTGGGCGGTGGCAGCATCGGACGCATGACCGACATGGACAGCACGGCATTCGACTGGCAGTCCTTTCTGCGGGCGTGGAGCGGGGAGTGGGCGGACTCCGTGCCGGACGACGAGTTACGGGACGAGGAAGAGACCGCCCGGGACACGCGGTGGCTGGGGTTCCCGCCCGCGTCCGAGGAGCGGATCACGGCCATGGAGGAGCGCCTCGGGCGACGGATGCCCCCGTCGTACCGGGCGTTCCTGCGGATCAGCGACGGCTGGCGGCACGCGGGCGGGTTCGTGTGGCGGCTGGCGGGCACCGGGCACGCCCGCTGGCACGACAACGAGTCGGGACTCGCGGAGTTCTTCGAGGAGCACCTGGACGAGGATGCCGGGCCCGAGGAGCGGTGCGAGGCGGACGTGTGGCGGCGCGGGCTGCAGATCGACGTCGAGTCCGACGCCACCCACGTCCTCCTGGACCCCGGGGACGTCGACGAGAGCGGGGAATGGGCGGTGTACACGTGGGCGAGCTGGCGGGCCGCGCCACCCGAGCGGTTCGCGGACTTCGGCGCGTTCATGCGGGAGATGCACCGCGAGTTCCACCGGCTGCGGGCGCGCGGCGGCGACGGCGCCCCGGAGTTCGTCAACGACACGACGCGCGGGCTGGACGCCCGGATGGACGAGGCCCGGTCGACGGCGCTGCGCGGCGACTGGGAACGGGCCGTGACGGTGCTGGACGAGGCCAAGGAGTACGGCAGACCACGCGCCGCCGGCCTGGGCGACCAGATACGGCGCCTGCTCGGGGAGACCTACATGGTCCACTTCGAGGACGTGGTGACGGACCCGCGGTACGCGCCCGACCTGCTGCCGCCGCTGGTCGCGGAGCAAGCGGCGCACTCCTACCGGGACGACTCCACGCTGAGGTTCTCCCTGCGGGGTGCCGACCAGGACCTGGTGTCCCTCGCGTACGCGACGCTGGACGAGGTAAGGAGCGGCGCGTACCGGTACACGGCGGGCGGACCGTTCGGGGAGGCGGTCGAGCGGGCGCGGGAGCTGGCGCGGTGGGGTGAGTCCGACGGGGCGTGGCGGACGCTGATCGACGCGCTCCCGCTGTGGGAGCCGCTGGGACCGGACCACCTGGCTCCGCTGGGCTGGCTGGCCGACCCGCTGCTCGGGCCGCTGCTGACCCAGGAGCGGGGCCGGGAGCTGCTGTCCACTCCCCGGGGCGGACAGGTCGGTGCGGTACCGGTACCGACAGCGGGCGGGCAGTCCGGTGCGGTCCCGCTACCGGCGGCGGCGCTCGACCCGGGCGGTCTGGCGTGGCTCGCGGAGCCTGACCCGGGCAACAACCGCGTGTCCTACCGGTTCGTGCTGGTGGAAGGGGTCGAGCCACAGGAGCTGCCCGCACGTCTCGCCGACGGTGACGGCGCCACGCTGGGTGCCGAGCAGACCCGCTGGGAGGCGCGCCGCGGAGCGCTGGACGACCGCAGGGAGTTCCCGCCCTTCGAGGACAGGGCGCTCATGTCGGTGGGCCGGACCGGCAACGGTTGGAGTTTCGCCTTCGACGGCGAGCCAGCCCCGTTCGACCGGGGGCGGTTCATCTCCCCGGCCGGGGCCGCCTCCGTCGACGGCACCCGCGCGGTCGTGGTGTGGAGCGCTCTGCGGACACATCACCAGCCGTCCTTCCATCTCTCGGTCGCGCGGGACGGCGCCGAGCAGTACGCGTTCACGTACGCCGAGGGAGAGGTGTGGCGCAGCGGGGAGATACCCCGGGCGCTGGACCCGAGCAGGTTCTTCGGCGACAGGGCGGACGACGCGGAGGCGGAACGGGCCGTGCTGGAGGCGGTGGCGGAGGAGTTCGGGGTGTCCCTGCCCCGGCACGCCCTCGTCAGGGGGCGGCTGCACACCTTCACCACGCGCTCCTGGAGGCGTCCGCCCCTGGACGGAGAGATCTACACGGTCATCCGCGTGGGTTGAGAGGGCACCCCCACGGTGCGTGTCTCCGCGGCGCGCACCAGACCGCTCTCGTAGGCCATGACGACGAGTTGGGCGCGATCGCGGGCCCCGAGCTCGTCGTCGGCCGTCCGCAGACACTCGCGATACTGCGATCGCGGCAGACCGCCGCGTCGCGCGGCGGCACCACAGCACCTAGTCTCGTTGTCGCCGTCCCCTTGGCCTCACCGGCCCCGGCGGGCGAGGTGCACCCGCTCGGCACCTCCCGCGCAGCAGATTCGGGTACTCCTTCCGGAGGTGGCGTCATGTCCGAATGGCGCGTACGCGCGGCCCGCGCCGGGAAGTGGCCCCTGCGCTCGGCGGGCCATGCCGGCCGCGGCGGTACGGAGCCGGCCCCGGAGCACGCGCTGGACGCGTGGACGGAGCCGGACGACGTGCCGCGGGTGCCGCTGGAGCGCAGTCTGGTGGACGCGGCGGTCTACCGCGAGGGGCGACGCGTCGACACCCCCGCGTCCCTGGCGGAGATCTACGAGCAGCTGCCCGGCGCGCCCGGGACGATGGCCTGGATAGGGCTGTACCGGCCGACCCCGGAGCAGCTGTGGCAGGCCGCCGATCAGTTCGGGCTGCACGAGCTGGCCGTGGAGGACGCGATCGTCGCCCACCAGCGGCCGAAGCTGGAGCGCTACGGGGCCACGCTGTTCGTCGTCCTGCGCTCGGCCCGCTATCTGGACGAGACGGAGGAGGTGGACTTCGGTGAGATCCACATCTTCGTCGGCCCGGAGTTCGTCCTCACCGTCCGCCACAGCCAGGCTCCCGACCTGGGTGCCGTCCGTAAACGGCTGGAGACCGACCAGGACCTGCTGGCGATGGGCCCGGAGGCGGTGCTCTACGCGATCCTGGACGCCGTCGTCGACGAGTACGCGCCGGTGGTGGCGGGTCTGCAGAACGACATCGACGAGATCGAGACCGAGGTGTTCGGCGGCGACCCGAAGGTGTCCCGCCGTATCTACGAGCTGTCCCGTGAGGTCGTCGACTTCCAGCGGGCCACCCGTCCGCTGCTGACCATCATGCGCAGCCTGGAGGCCGGCTTCGCGAAGTACGGCACGAACGAGGAGCTGCAGCGCTATCTGCGGGACGTCGCCGACCACGCCACCACCGTCGCCGAACGCGTCGACGGCTTCCGGCAGGCGCTCGGCGACATCCTCACCGTCAACGCCACCCTCGTCACCCAGGCGCAGAACGAGGAGATGAAGGCCCTGGCCGAGGCGGGCCACGCGCAGAACAACGAGATCAAGAAGATCTCCAGCTGGGCGGCCATCCTGTTCGCGCCCACCCTCATCGGCACCGTCTACGGCATGAACTTCGACCACATGCCGGAGCTGCACTGGGTCCTCGGCTACCCCTTCGCGATCGTGCTGATGGCCCTGGTCTGCGTCAGCCTGTACATCGTGTTCAAGCACCGGGACTGGCTGTGAGCCGCGCCGGGGAGGGTCAGTGGCCGCGTGGGGCGTACATGATGACGGCCATGCCGGCCAGGCAGATCAGCGCGCCCACGACGTCCCACCGGTCGGGGCGGTAGCCGTCGGCGACCATGCCCCAGGCGAGGGAGCCGGCCACGAAGACGCCCCCGTAGGCGGCGAGGATCCGGCCGAAGTTCTCGTCGCTCTGGAAGGTCGCGACGACGCCGTACAGGCCGAGGGCGACAACTCCGGCGCCGATCCAGGCCCATCCCTTGTGCTCGCGGACGCCCTGCCAGACCAGCCAGGCCCCGCCGATCTCCAGGAGGGCGGCGACGAGGAACAGGGCGGCGGAGCGGGCGACGGTCATGGGCGCGACACTATCGGCGGGGTCGTACCGTCCCTCCCGGCAGTCCTCCAGGCCTCGCCCTGCCACGGCGCCGTCAACGCTCGAAGCGGTATCCCATCCCCGGCTCCGTGATGAAGTGCTTCGGGTGCGACGGGTCCGCCTCCAGTTTCCGGCGCAGTTGTGCCATGTAGACCCGGAGGTAGTTCGTCTCCTTGCCGTACGACGGGCCCCAGACCTCCTGCAGCAGCTGCTTCTGGCTGACCAGGCGGCCGGTGTTGCGCACCAGCACCTCCAGCAGTTGCCACTCGGTCGGGGTGAGGCGTACGTCCTCACCGCCCCGGTTGACCTTCTTGGCGGCCAGGTCCACGGTGAACCCGGCGGTCTCCACCAGGACGTCCTCGCCGGCGGTGGGTTCCGCGCGGCGGACGGCCACCCGCAGCCGGGCGAGGAGTTCGTCCATGCCGAAGGGCTTGGTGACGTAGTCGTCGGCGCCCGCGTCGAGCGCCTCGACCTTCTCGTCCGAGGTGTGGCGGGCGGACAGCACGATGATCGGCACCCGGGTCCAGCCGCGCAGGCCCTTGATGACATCGACGCCGTCCATGTCGGGCAGCCCCAGGTCGAGGACGACCACGTCGGGGTGGCGGGAGGCGACGAGCTGAAGGGCGGTGGCTCCGTCGGACGCCGCGTCGACGTCGTACTTGCGCGCCTTGAGGTTGATCACGAGCGCGCGCACGATCTGTGGCTCGTCGTCGATCACGAGCACCCGGGTCATCAGGTCTGCCTCTCGGTGGGTACCAGGTGGTGCGGCCCAGCGGTCGCCGCCGGTACGGGCTGCCGGGGTCCGGTGCCCGTTCCCGCGGCGCGGAGGGTCAGGACCATTGTGAGGCCGCCGCCGGGGGTGTCCTCCGCGGTGAGGGTGCCGCCCATGGCCTCGGCGAAGCCGCGGGCGACCGCGAGGCCCAGGCCGACCCCCGCGCCGCGCGGGGCGTCGCCGTGGCGCTGGAAGGGCTCGAAGATACGGTCCTTCGCCTCGTCGGGGACGCCGGGACCGCGGTCCACGACCCGGACCTCCACCCGGTCGGCCAGGGCGCTGGCCGCGACCACGACCGGCTCGCCCCGGGGGCTGTACTTGACGGCGTTCTCGACGACGTTGGCGACGACCCGCTCCAGGAGCCCCTTGTCCGTGACGACCATGGGCAGGCTCTCCGGCACGTCCAGGACGACCGCCGACCCGGGATCCGGTATGCCGCCCATCGCCATGGGGACGACCTCGTCCAGGTCGGTCTCCGTCATGAGCGGGGTGACGGTGCCGGTCTGCAGGCGCGACATGTCCAGCAGATTGCCCACGAGGTGGTCGAGGCGGTCGGCGCCGTCCTCGATCGCCGCCAGCAGCTCGGCCCTGTCCTCCTCGGACCACTCCACGTCGTCCGAGCGCAGCGACGACACCGACACCTTGATCCCGGCGAGCGGGGTGCGCAGGTCGTGGCTGACGGCGGCCAGCAGCGCGGTGCGGATGCGGTTGCCCTCGGCGAGTTCCTTGGCCCGGTCCGCCTCCTGCCGCAGCCGCTGACGGTCCAGGACCACGGCGGCCTGGGCGGCGAAGGCGGCCAGCACCCGGCGGTCGGAGGCGGGCAGCACCCGCCCGGACAGCGCGAGCGCCATATGGTCGCCGACGGGCATGTCGACGTCCGCGTCCTCGGGGCTCCCGGCGGGACGCGGGCCCACGCTGCCGGCGCGTATCCAGGGGTCGACGTCGCTGGTCCGCTCCAGCAGCGCCGCCGACTCCATGGCGAAGGTCTCCCGGACGCGTTCCAGCAGCGCCTCCAGACTGGTCTCGCCGCGCAGCACACTGCCGGCCAGGAAGGAGAGGATCTCCGACTCCGCGCGCAGCCGGGCCGCCTGGTGGGTGCGCCGGGCCGCCAGGTCCACGACCGACGCCACCGCCACCGCCACCCCGACGAAGATCACGATGGCGAGGATGTTCTCGGGGTCGGCGATCGTGAGCGTGTGGAAGGGTGGGGTGAAGAACCAGTTCAGCAGCACGCAGCCCACCACGGCCGAGGCGAGCGCCGGGTGGAGACCGCCGAGGAGGGCCGCCGCCACCGTCAGCGCCAGGAACAGCAGCATGTCGTTGGCGAGACCGGCGTCGGGCCCGAGCTGGAGCAACAGGGTGAGCAGGGCGGGCCCCAGGACGCCGACGAGCCAGCCCGCGACGATCCGTGCCCGGCCGAGCCGGGTGCCGCGCGCCACCGGCAGTCCGCGCCCCTTGCCCGCCTCGTCGTGCGTGATCAGATGGACGTCCAGGTCGGGGCCCGAGTCGCGGGCCACCGTCGCGCCGACGCCGGGCCCGAACACGTACTGCCAGCTCTTGCGGCGTGAGACGCCCAGCACGATCTGGGTGGCGTTCACCCCGCGCGCGAAGTCCAGCAGCGCCGCCGGGATGTCCTCGCCCACGACGTGGTGGAAGGTGCCGCCGAGGTCCTCCACCAGGGTGCGCTGGACGGCCAGCTCCTTGGGTGAGGCGGAGGTCAGCCCGTCGCTGCGGGCGATGTAGACGGCCAGGACCTCGCCGCCCGCGCCCTTCTCCGCCAGCCGGGCCGCCCGCCGCAGGAGGGTGCGCCCCTCGGGACCGCCGGTCAGGCCGACGACGATGCGCTCCCGCGAGCCCCATATCGTCGACACCCGGTGCTCGCTGCGGTACTCCGTCAGGTACTCGTCGACCCGGTCGGCCACCCACAGCAGCGCCAGCTCGCGCAGGGCGGTGAGGTTGCCGGGGCGGAAGTAGTTGGACAGCGCCGCGTCGACCTTGTCCGGCTTGTAGACGTTGCCGTGCGCCATGCGCCGCCGCAGCGCCTGCGGGGACATGTCGACCAGTTCGATCTCGTCGGCGCGGCGCACCGTCTCGTCCGGCACGGTCTCCCGCTGCCGCACTCCCGTGATCGACTCCACCACGTCGCCCAGTGACTCCAGGTGCTGGATGTTCACCGTGGAGATGACGTCGATCCCGGCCGCCAGCAGTTCCTCCACGTCCTGCCAGCGCTTGGTGTTGCGGGAGCCGGGCACATTGGTGTGGGCGAGTTCGTCGACCAGCGCCACCCGCGGGCGCCGTGCGAGGACAGCGTCGACGTCCATCTCGGTGAAGACCGTGTCGCGGTACTCCAGCTCGCGGCGCGGGACCTGCTCCAGAGCGTGCAGCATGACCTCGGTGCGCGGCCGCCCGTGGTGCTCCACGAAGGCCACCACGCAGTCGGTGCCGCGTTCGGTCCGGCGGTGCGCCTCGGACAGCATCGCGTACGTCTTGCCGACGCCCGGTGCCGCGCCGAGGTAGATCCTGAGCTTCCCGCGTGCCATGGTCTCGTCTCTGCTCTCGTCTGCTGTCGTGCGCGGTTCCGGCCGTGGGGCGGGCGGGGCTCACGTCTCGAAGCGGTAGCCCGTCCCCGGCTCGGTGATGAGGTGACGGGGCCGGGAGGGGTCCGCCTCCAGTTTGCGGCGCGGCTGGGCCATGTACACCCGCAGGTAGGGGGTCCGGTCGCCCTGGGGCGGCCCCCACACCTCCCGTAGCAGGTCCTTCTGCGGGACGAGGCGGCCGGGGCTGGTGATCAGGATCTCCAGCAGATGCCATTCGGTCGGGGTGAGACGGATGTCGTGGCCGTCCCTGGCGGCCTTCCTGGCCACCAGGTCGACGGTGAGGCCGTCCGTCTCGACCCGCGTCACGCCGGGTGGTACCGGGGTGGTCTCCGTACGGCGGGCGGCGGCGCGCAGCCGGGTCATCAGCGCGTCCATGGCGAACGGTTTGGTGATGTAGTCGTCGGCGCCCGCGTCGAACGCCGCGGCCTTGTCCTCGGAGGCCGTCCGCGCCGACAGCACGAGGATGGGGACGGGGGTCCTGCCGCGCAGGGCCTTGATGACGTCGACGCCGTCCATGTCGGGCAGACCGAGGTCGAGCATGACCACGTCGGGCCGGTGTGCGGCCGCCAGCCGGAGGGCCGTGGTCCCGTCGGGGGCCGCGTCGACCCGACCTGGGACGGCTTGACGGTGTAGCCGGGCACGGAGTTGCCCTTGACGACCTTCGCCTTCGCCTCCTCGACCGACGCGATGAGCTTCGAGGGAGATGAGCAGGTCGATGAGCTCGAGGAGCCGTCGGGCGACGGTGTCGGTCTTGGCCCTGCCGTGGTGACGACGAAGGCCGCATCGGCCATCGCGAACTCCTGGATGAGGTGCGGAAGTACGTCGGACACCTAGAGGAGAACGCCGTCAGGGCGGGAAGCGGCCGCTCTTGACGGGTTCCTGACGGCCGTACGGGCGTCCTTGACGGACCCCTGACAGCGGCCTGGGTTTCCTGGACGCGCCTCTGACGCCGCGCCCCGCCACCCGCCGGAACACCCGGCAACCTCTGGATCTATATCGCGATATAGCGCTAGCCTTGTCTCGCGTCGCGGGCCGCGTCGCGCCGAGGCATTCGACAGGAGCGGGACGGAAGCATGCCGGGAGAGATCTCACCCACCGGGAAGCGCCTCGGCGCCGTGTCGTCGCCCGAGGTGCGGGCCTCCCACGCGGACCGCGACCGGGTGGTGGACGTGCTGCGCGTCGCCGCGGGCGACGGCCTGCTGACCGCCGAGGAGCTGGACGAGCGCCTGGAAGCGGCCCTGTCGGCGCGGACCCTGGGCGACCTGACCCCGCTCACCGCCGACCTGCCCGCGTCGGCTACGGCTGGAGCGGCCGGAGCGGAGGCCAAGGACCTGGTGCGGATCGAGCAGGTCCACAGCGGCCCGGTCGAACGCCTGGGCCGCTGGGTGGTGCCGCGGAGGCTGCACCTCGCGGTGACGTTCTGCGCGGTGACGCTCGACTTCACCGACGCGGTGATCACACACGACACCCTGCGCATCGACCTGAACATGATGGGGAAGACCCTGAAGCTGATCACGAGGCCGGGCGTCGTGGTCGACACCGACGGACTGCAACTGGTGCACAGCAAGGTCAAGCACCGGCCCGCTCCGACGAGTTCCGACACACCGGTGATCCTGCGCGTGGAACTGGTCGGCCAGAAGACCCACGGCCGGGTGGTGGTCCGGGCACCGCACCGCCGCCGTTGGCGATGAGACCGCCGTTGCTCACGAACTCCCGGCGCCGGCAGGACCGTTCGGCCGTCGCCCCGCACGGGACGCGCGATGTGACGCGGAGCACAAGCATCGGCCGATGATTCACCCAGCGTCCCTCGGTCATATCAGCGACGACACCGGCACAGGACAACGGACAGACAGGATCATCGACATGACCGCCACCGTGAAGGGCCCTGCCAGCTACTTCCCCTCCATCGAGAAGGAGTACGGCCGACCGATCGCGGAGTGGAAGGACCTCATCCGCTCCTCGCCGCTGACCAAGCACATGGAACTCGTGAACTGGTTGAAGACCGAGCACCACCTGGGTCACGGTCACGCCAACGCCCTCGTCGCACACACCCTCGCGGAGGGGACCGGCGACTGAGCCGCTTCGCCTCTTCCCGTTCAGCTCCCGGACTCCAGGCACACGACGGGTACCCGTTGGACGAGGTTGTTGGTGAACCCGCCCCGGTTCCAGGGCTGGTCCAGGGGCTGGGTGCGGCCCTCGGCGTCGGTGGCCCGTGCCATCAGGACATGGTCGCCGGGCACGGCCGTCCACGCGAAGCGCCACCAGCGCCAGGCCCAGCGATGCGCGCCCTCCGGCTCGACCTCGGCCTCGCCCCAACCGCGTCCCCCGTCCGTGCTGATCTCCACCCGCGACACCGGCGCCCGCCCCGACCAGGCGCGCCCCTCCAGCGCGAGAGCGCCGGGCCGGACGACCCGCGCCCGCGACATGAAGTCGGGGAAGCCGGGCGGGATCAGCAGGGCGCGCGGTGCCATGCGGGTGACCGGCTCGCCCTCCTCCTCGGGGTGCTGCCGGAGCCGGTAGGCCACGGTCTGCTGGAAACCGGTGAACGGCCGGTCGGTCACGGTGATGTCGCGCAGCCACTTCACGTGCGCCATGCCGTACCAGCCGGGGACCACGAGGCGCAGCGGGCGGCCGTGCTGGGGAGGCAGCGGGGCACCGTTCATCGAGTGGGCGACCAGCACGTCGGCCTGGTCGCCGACGGCCACGTCCACGGGCAGGGCGCGCCGGTAGTCCTGTTCGACGCCGCGCTCCACGCCGTGGTCGGCGCCGGTGAAGACGACCTCGACGGCACCGTCCTCGACCCCGGCGTCGGCGAGCAGCAGCCGCAGCGGGACTCCCGTCCACTCCGCGGTGCCGACGGCCTCGACCAGCCATGGCTGGCTGACCGGCCGGGGCGTCAGCAGGGCCCGCCCGTTGCCGGCGCATTCCAGGGTGACGCGCAGGGTGACGGCGGGGTACGCGCGCAGATCCGCCGGGGTGAGACGCAGGGGGCGGCGGACGCCGCCCCCGATGGTCAGTTCCCAGGGCGCCTCATCTGCGACGTACGGGATGTCGTAGTGGGTGAGGACGTAGTGCAGTCCGGGTGGAGTGAGGTCGTACCGCAGGGCCTCCAGCGGCAGGCCGTGATTGCGGGCGGCCAGCGCCAGTTCGTCCCGGCCGATGCCTTCGTCCGGCCCGGCCAGCCGCGCTGGTGCGCTCACATCGGAGAGCCGACGCCCCATGCTCGTATTGTCCGCTTCTCAGACGGTGCCCGCACGGCGGTCACCCCTCGTCGGTGAGGGCGGCGGCGCCGAAGGAGACGTCGAAACGGTCGCACCAGATGGTGACGCTGGTGTACCGGGAGGAGTCGACGCCGTCGGGCAGCGGGTAGTTCTGGCTTCCCTTGTTGCCCTTGAGCTTTCCGAGGCTGACATGGGCGCCGTCGTCGAAGACGTGCCAGCCGGCCCGCCCTTCCTTCACCGGCGCGTCGGTCAGCCACACACGCAGGTCGGGGCCGTTGCTGGTGTCGAGCCGCTCCAACCGGAGCACATGGGTGCCGTCGGCGAGCCGTACGAGCCTCACCGTGCCCGTCGTCGTGTGCTCGTGGCTGATCAGATCGCCGCTCGACACGGTCACGGGGCCGGTCGGCGCCGAGCCGGAGGGCGACTCCCCCGGCTCCGCCGCGGGGTCCCGGGAGACGTCCACGACCGTACCGGGCAGGGCTTCCGTCACCGTCTCGTCCTGCCACAGCTTCCACGGCTGGAACCAGTACAGCCCGGCGGCCAGGGCCACGACCACCATCGCCGTCAACCCGGTGATCAGCGGCGTCCTCCGCTTGCGCCCCATGCCGTTCCCTCTTCCTGTTCCGTGGTCCGCCGGTGCGTCCGTGCGTCCGTGCGTCCGTGTCGTCCCCCCATTCAACGCAGTCCGGGGTGCCCTCGGCCCGGCCCCGCCGATGACGAAATCCTTACGTCGCGGACCCGGCCGTCGTAGTCCCACCGTCGCCGTCTCACCGCCGCCGTCTCATCGTCGTCGTCCCACCGTCACCGTCTTACGGAAGCGTGACGTGCCGGGCGTGGCCCTGGGGTGCGGCCGGTGGCCGGTTCTAGCGTGGGCCGCATGCGAGTACTGGTCACCGGCGGTGCCGGATTCATCGGGTCCCATGTCGTCGACGCGCTGGCGGAAGACGGCCACGAGCCCGTCGTGTTCGACGTGGCGGCGGACGCGGGCGCGGACGTACGGGACCGCGATGCCGTCGCCCGCGCGTTGGACGGTGTGGACGCCGTGTGCCATCAGGCGGCGATGGTCGGTCTGGGCACGGGGTTCGCCGACGCGCCGGAGTACGTCTCGCGCAACGACCTGGGGACCGCCGTGCTGCTCACCGCCATGGCGGACGCGGGGGTGCGGCGGCTCGTGCTGGCGGGGTCGATGGTGGTGTACGGGGAGGGACGGTACGAGTGCGCGCGGCACGGCGTGGTGCGGCCGGGGCCACGGGACACCGCCGATCTCGACGCCGGGCGCTTCGAGCCGCCGTGCCCGGGGTGCGGGGCCGAGCTGGCGCCGGGGCTGGTGGAGGAGGACGCGCCGGTCGACCCGCGCAATGTGTACGCGACGACGAAACTCGCCCAGGAGCATCTGGCGGCGGCCTGGGCACGGGCCACGGGCGGAACCGCCGTCTCGCTGCGCTACCACAACGTGTACGGGCCCCGGATGCCGCGGGACACCCCGTACGCGGGGGTGGCGTCGTTCTTCCGTTCCGCGCTCGCACGCGGTGAGGCGCCCCGGGTGTTCGAGGACGGCCGTCAGCGGCGGGACTTCGTCCACGTCCGGGATGTGGCGGCGGCCAACGCGGTGGCACTGGAGGCGGACACGGCCACCGGCGCGCTGACCGTGTACAACACCGGGAGCGGCGAGCCGCACACCGTCGGGGAGATGGCGCGGGCGCTGGCCTCCGCCCACGCCGGACCCGAACCGGTCGTCACCGGGGAGTACCGGCTGGGGGACGTCCGGCACATCACCGCCGACTCGCGACGGCTGCGGGCCGAGCTGGGCTGGAAGCCGGAGGTCGGGTTCGCCGAGGGGATGCGGGAGTTCGCTCGGGCCGGGATGCGCGGCGCGTAGGGCCCCGTGGACCGGTGGTGCTGCCCGCTTTCAGGAAGCGGCCGCGGGCAGCACCACCTCGAAACGGCAGCCGCCGGGGATGTTGCGTACGGAGGCGTGCCCCCGGTGGGCCTCCACGATCCCCCGGACGATGGCGAGACCGAGACCCGCGCCGGCCGGGGGTGTGCGGGCGTGGGTGCCGCGCCAGCCGGTGTCGAAGACACGCGGCAGGTCCTCCTCGGCGATGCCGCCGCAGCCGTCGGTCACGGAGAGCACCACGCCGTCCGGGGACCGCTCGGCCGCCACCGCGACCGTGCCGTCGGCGGGGGTCCGGCGGATCGCGTTGACCAGCAGGTTGGCGAGGACCCGGCTCATCTCCTTGCCGTCGACCTCGACCGGCACGGGTTCGACGCGCGTGGCGGCGAGCCGCACACCGTGTTCGCGGGCGAGCGGGTCGGCGCCCGCCAGGGCGTCCCCGACGAGGTCGTACAGGGACATCCGGGAGAAGGAGAGAGTCAGGCTGCCCGCGTGGATGCGGGAGAGCTCGAAGAGGTCGCCGACCATGCCGTCGAGGCTCTCGACCTCGGTACGGATCTGCCTGAGGTAGCGGTGGGGGTCGGCGGCGACCCCGTCCTCCAGTGCCTCGGCCATGGCGCGCAGACCTGCGAGCGGGGTGCGCAGGTCGTGGGAGATCCAGGCGACGAGTTCACGCCGGGAGGACTCCAGGGCGCGTTCGCGTTCCCTGGACGCGGTGAGTTTGGCGCTCGTTGCGGCCAACTCGGCGCTGAGCGCGGCGAGTTCGGCCGTGGCCGGGCCGTCGGGGGCGGTGAAGTCGCCGCCGTCGCCGAAGGATCGCGCGGCGATCTGGAGGGCGCGGCTGCGGGCGACGACCCAGCGGCCGAGGAGCAGCGCGGTGGCCAGGGAGACGACGGCGGCCATGGCGACGACCGTGGTGACGACGGTCAGGTCGTGCGGGGAGAGGAACATCGCCCAGGCGACGGCGAGCGTGCCGGCGAGCATCGCGGTCACGGCGACGGCGGCCACGACGGTGAGCGACGCGGTGAGCGAACGGCGGCGCAGCGGCCACAGCGCCAGCGCGCCCAGCCCTCCGGCCGCGACGGCGCCGAGGAACGCGTACAGGGCGATGAGCAGGGTGTCGCGCATCGTCAGTCCTTCCCGCCCTCGGACGGGGCGTGCCGCGCTTCGCCGTCGGCCGGTGTGCGCGTGGGGTCGAAGCGGTAGCCGACGCCCCACACCGTCTGGATCAGCCGCGGTCGCGCCGGGTCGTCCTCGATCTTGCCGCGCAGCCGGCGGACGTGAACGGTGACCGTGGAGAGGTCACCGAAGTCCCAGCCCCACACCTCGCGCATCAGGTCCTCACGGCTGTGCGCGCGGCCCGGGTTGCGGAGGAAGAAGGCGAGGAGGTCGAACTCACGCAGGGTCAGGGCGAGTTCGTTGTCGTCGCGGGTGGCGCGGCGGGCGGCCGGGTCGAGGCGGAGACCGGCCGAGCTGAGGAGCCGGACGTCGGGTGCGGGCCGGGCGCGGCGCAGCACGGACTCGACGCGCAGGACCAGTTCGCGCGGGCTGAAGGGCTTGGTGACGTAGTCGTCGGCGCCGACCTCCAGGCCCAGGATGCGGTCGTCCTCGTCGCCGCGCGCGGTGAGCATGATGACCGGGACCGGACCGCGCGCCCGCAGCCGACGGCACACCTCCAGGCCGTCCATGCCGGGCAGCATCAGGTCCAGCACGACGAGGTCGGGCCGGTGCGCGGCGGCGCGGGCCAGTGCGGCCGGGCCGTCGTCGGCGCGGTCCACCGCGTATCCGGCGCGGTCGAGGTATCCGGTGACGACCTCGGCGACCGTGGGGTCGTCGTCCACCACCAGGACGCGCGCGGCCGCCGGTGGGCTCGGTTGCTGTTCCATGCGGCCAGCCTCGCACCTCGCCGGGCGTTCGGGCGGCGCGGACCGTGCGGGGGCCGTCGACGTCCGTGTTTCGTAAGGAGACGACGCCCGTTATGCGAAGTTCGTCCTCGTAGGGTGAAAGCCGTGACTACCTCTCCCCCGCCTTCGGGCGTCGACGTCGTGCTGCCCTGCCTGGACGAGGCGGAGGCCCTGCCCTGGGTGCTGGCCAGGATCCCGGCCGGCTGGCGCGCCCTGGTCGTGGACAACGGCTCGACCGACGGTTCGGCGGACCTCGCCCGCTCGTTGGGCGCGCAGGTGATCCATGAACCGCGCCGTGGCTTCGGCGCGGCCTGCCATGCCGGGCTGACCGCCGCGACGGCCGACATCGTGTGCTTCTGCGACTGCGACGCCTCCCTCGACCCGTCCCTCCTCGTCGCCTTCGTCACCGAGGTCGCGGACGGGCGGGCCGACCTGGTGCTCGGCAGGCGACGTCCGCAGGGCCGGGGCGCGTGGCCCGCGCACGCCCGGGCCGGCAATCTGGCGCTCGCCCGGATGGTGCGCCGCCGCACGGGGCTGCGCCTGCACGACCTGGGCCCGCTGCGCGCCGCCCGCCGCGAACCGCTCCTCGCCCTCGGCCTGACCGACCGGCGCAGCGGCTATCCGCTGCAGATGGTGGTGCGTGCCGCCGACGCGGGCTGGCGCGTCACGGAGCACGACGTGCCGTACCGGCCGCGCACCGGGACCTCGAAGGTCACGGGGACCTGGCGGGGCACCTGGCAGGCGGTACGGGACATGAGCCGCGTCCTCAACGAGACACCGGCGCCCGCCGAGGCGGAGGGGGTCCGCCGATGACCACGCTCCTCGTCATCGCCAAGGAGCCGAGGCCGGGTCGGGTGAAGACCCGGCTGTGCCCGCCCTTCACCCCGGCCGAGGCGGCGGCGCTCGCCGAGGCCGCCCTGGTGGACACCCTGGACGCGGTGGCCGCGACCCCCGCGGACCGTCGTGTCCTGGTCCTGGACGGGGAGCCGGGCCCCTGGCTGCCGCCCGGCTTCGACGTCGTACCGCAGCGGGGCGGCGGGCTGGACGAACGGCTCTCCGCCGCCTTCGCCGACTGCGACGGCCCCGCCCTCCTCATCGGCATGGACACCCCGCAGGTCACCCCGGAGCTGCTGACCGTGGACCTGGCGGCCTACGACGCGTACTTCGGTCCGGCACAGGACGGCGGGTTCTGGGCCCTCGGGCTCGCCGCACCGGACCCGGAGCTGCTGAGGGGGGTGCCCATGTCGACGGCCGTCACCGGTGCCGTCCAGCGGGCCCGGCTGACCGCCGCCGGTCTGCGGGTCCGCGACCTGCCGGTCCTCCGGGACGTCGACACGGCCGACGACGCGGAGGCCGTCGCCGCGGTCGCGCCGCACGGCCGGTTCTCGGCGGAACTGGCCCGGCTGCGCGCGGTCGGCGGCCGATGAGCGGGCACAGGCAGGACACCATACGGCGGCCGGCCCGACCCTCGGACCCGGCCCGGCCCTCGGACAACCCGGCCTGGGCCTGCGATCCCTACGCCGACGCCCTGCGCGCCGGCCGGGGCCCGCTGTTCCTGCGCCGCGGCGACGGCTGGATGCTGCCCCTGGAGGTGGAGCGGTGGTGCGCCCGCGCCGACGAGGTGGACCTCCAGGTCCTGGAACGGTGCGAGGGCGCCGTCCTCGACGTGGGGTGCGGGCCGGGGCGGCTGGTCGCCGAACTCGCCGCCCGCGGGCGGCCCGTGCTCGGCGTCGACGTCAGCCGGGCCGCCGTCGCCCGCACCCGGCGGCTCGGTGGCCAGGCCCTCACCCGCTCGGTGTTCGAGCCCCTGCCCGGCGAGGGCCGCTGGGACACCGCGCTGCTCCTCGACGGCAACCTCGGCATCGGCGGCGACCCTGCCGCCCTGCTGCGCCGACTGAGCCAACTGCTGTGCTCCGGTGGTCTGTTGATCGCGGAGACGGTGCCGATGGATGTGGACGAGCGGGCCGAGGTCCGCCTGGTGAGCGGCGCCGGGCCCGACGTCGGCGCCGAGGCCGGGTTCCCGTGGGCGCGGCTCGGCACACCGGCGCTGCTGCGGCACGCCCGCCCCCTCGGCTGGCGTGCCGCCGATCAGTGGACGGCGGGCGGGCGGTCCTTCGTCGCCCTGCGGGCCCGCAGTACCAGCAGCAGCGCCGAACCGCCGAACAGCAGGGCCGTGATCAGCAGCCAGCGGCCGAGGAAGCCACTGGCCGACATCCCGGTGGCGGACGCGTAGCGGTCCGCGACCCGCCCGCTGATCAGCGGGAACCACACCAGCAGGAGCAGCCCGGACAGAGCGGCGGGCACCCGCACGTACATGACTCGCGCCCGCCGCACCGGGGGCGACGCGGCCGCCGCCCCCGCGCGGGGCCCGGCCGTGTCCGCCGCCCGGACGAGCGCGCGGTCCGCCGCCGCGTACAGCGGCAGCAGGACGAGGTCGTGCGCCACCGCGGCTCCCACGAACCACAGCGCGACGCCGAACCAGTCGTCCGCGAGCAGCCGCACCCCGGCGTACCCGGCGAGCGCGAACGAGCATGCCAGGAGCAGCAGTTGGAGAGGGCTGCCGAGGGGCAGCCGGTACGTGGTCATCACAGCTCTCCGAACGTCATCCGTGCCACCCACTTGGTGTTGAGGACTCCGGGCGCGGCCGGCACGATGATCCGCGCCGGGTAGCCGTGGTCCGGGGACAACCGCTCGCCGTTCACGTCCAGGGCGAGCAGGGAGCGGGGGTCGCGGACCTGGTTGGCGCGCAGGGCGGCGCGGCGGAAGGCGCCGTGCCGCTGGAGGGACTCCACGAGGACGTCGGGGGCGGTCTCGGGTGCGTGTCCGACGAGTGCGGCGAGGTCCCGCAGCCGTACGCCCCGCCACCACTGGTCGGAGGTGGACCAGCCCTCGACGCAGGCGATGGGCAGTGCCGCGCTGTGCAGGGGCAGTTGCGCCAGTTCGGCGCGGCTCAGCCGGACGGTGCCCGCAGGTCCGGTGACGACCAGGCGCCATGCCTCCTCGCTCGTCTCCGCCGCGCTGATCCCTCTCGCCGCGGCCGTCTTGTTGATCTGGAAGCCGTTCGGTCCGCTGCCCGGTTCGGCGCCGCCGTGCGGGGCGAGGAGGGCCGTGCGCCGTGCCGGGCCGTCGAAGTTTTGGCCCACGGTCGTCCCGAGCAGCAGCAGGGATCCGCCCCCGACCAGCCATACGGCACCGCGCCGCGACACGGTGGGCTCGGCTGGATTCGGCGACACGAGCGAGGGTTCCTCGGCCGACACGGGAGGCGGAGCCCCTTCCTCGTCGCCGGTACGCATCCGGCGCAGGTTGCGTACGGCCGTCGGCGCCCTCAGCACCACGTGGACGGCGAACGCCGCGAAGAACACCCACGCCCCGTAGAAGTGCAGGGGGTAGAAGGAGCCGGGAAAGACGTAGTCGAGCTGGATGTTGAGCACACCGGTCACGAACTCGAACAGCACACCGCCGACGAGCAGGAGCAGCGAGAGCCGCTCCAGGGCGTGGGCCACGGACCGAGCCGGGGGCAGTTGGAACAGCCTCGGCACCACCGACCACAGCTTGGCCAGCAGCACGGGGACGAGCGCGATCCCGAGGGTGACGTGGACGCCCTGGGTGAGCCGGTACAGCCAGGGCGGGTCCGTCGGCCAGGGGAACAGATAGAAGCCGAGGACGCCCTTGTCCGGGGTCTTGTCGTTGACCGGCGACAGATCCGGGTTGTACGCGGCGTACGACAGCAGTCCCGTCGCGAACAGCACGGTGATCCCGGCGAGGAGGACCACGCCGAGGAGGGAGGTGAACCAGGGGCCGCGCAGGGGGCTGCGCCAGAAGGCGGGCGAGGAAGGAGACCGTTCCATGCCCCGACGCTAGGCCCGGGGCACCCCGTGCGGGGGTGCGCGACTCATGACGAAACGCTGACGTCCGCGCCCGTCGGGCGGGCACCGGCCGCTGTCCGGCCTAACGTCTCGGAGCGTGAACCGCGATCTCCGCCGCGACCTGTACGCCGTCGCCGCCGCCGCGCTGCTCGTCGTGACGGCCGCGCTGGTCGGCGTCGCCGTCAAGCGCGCCAAGGACGTCCTGCACGTGGGGTGGCCGCCCCTGTACGCCAACTGGCTGCCCCACGCCGGCCCGGGCACGCCCGCCGCGCTGACCGTGGCGGTCGCCGTCGTGGCGTACGGCCCGGCCCTGGCCGCCCGGCTGCCCTGGCGGCCCCTGCTGTGGACCGCGTGGGCCACCGCCACGGCGTGGACGTTCTCGCTCGCCCTCGTCGACGGCTGGCACCGCGGGATCGCCCGCCGACTGACGACCCGGTACGAGTACCTCCAGGTCATCGACCGCTTCGACGACATCCCCCGCACCCTGCGGGACTTCACCCGGCACATCCTGCTCGGCTCCCCCGACCACTGGCCCCCGCACGTCGCGGGCCACCCGCCGGGGGCCACACTCACCTTCGTCCTCCTCGACCGGATCGGCCTGGGCGGCGGTGCCTGGGCGGGTGTCCTCGTCATCACGGTGGGGGCGGCCACCACGGCCGCGGTCCTCGTCACCGTACGGACGCTCACGAGCGAGGCCCTGGCGCGCCGCGCCGCCCCGTTCCTCGTCCTGTCCCCGGCGGCGGTGTGGGCCGGGACGTCGGCGGACGGGTACTTCGCGGCGGTCGCCGCCTGGGCCGTGGCGTTCCTGGCCCTCGCGGTGACCGGGCACCGGCCGCGGACGACCGCCTTCGCCGCCGGGCTCCTCCTCGGGCTCACGGTCTACCTGTCGTACGGCCTCACGCTCTTCGGCGTGATGGTCGCCGCCGTCCTGTTCCTCGGCGCCCGGCGGCGGGCGGTCGTCCCGTACGTGATCGGGGGACTCTGCGTCGTCCCGGCGGCGTTCACCGTGGTGGGCTTCGACTGGTGGGAGGCGTACCGCCTGCTGGTGGAGCGCTACCACCAGGGCGCGGGCGGCTTCCGCCCGTACGGCTACTGGGTGTGGGCCAATCTCGCGTGCACCGTCCTCGTCGTGGGTCCGGCGACGGTGGCGGGCCTGCGCCGCACGGGCGCCGTCCTGGCGCGGTGGGGCGCCTCGCCCGCCGCGGAGCGCCGTCTGGGGCTGCTGCTGTGCTCGGCCCTGCTCATGCTGCTCGTCGCCGACCTGTCCGGGATGAGCAAGGCCGAGACGGAACGGATCTGGCTGCCGTTCGCGATGTGGCTGCTCGCGGCAGGCGCCTTCCTCGACCGCCCCCGCGCCTGGCTGACCGCCCAGGCGACCCTGGCCCTGCTCCTCAACCACCTGTTGCTGACGGGCTGGTGAGGCGCCCCCGGTGCGGGCGGCACGGGGAGAACCCGTCGTCCACCCGGCGAGCTCCTGGAGCACGACGGCCGACGCGCCCTTCCGCGCGCGGCACCCGCTCCCGGCCGTGACCGCCCTGCGGCTTCCTGCCACGAGGCCGAGCCGCTGCCCCGCCCACCGGCACCCGGTGTTCATCCCACAGGAATGCGGAACTCGAATTCGGGACGGTCCCACGGCACGGCGGGCGGGTTAGCGAACGCGGTCCCTGTCCGCACCGCGCCGACGCGGTGGTAGAAGCCCTCGGCGAGAACATGCGACACGACCTTGAGACGGTCGATCCCGGCGGCACGGGCCTCGGACTGCATGTGCGCGACGAGCAGCCGGCCAATACCCCGTCCTTGCACGTCGTCGGCGACGAACAGCAGGTCGAGCTCCGGTGGAGCGAGGACGAGGGAGTAGAACCCGAGGACCCGGCCCCCGTCTTCCTCGGCGCCGACAGCCACAAAGGTGCGGTGGGCCTCGATGTAATCAGCACCGACCCGGTAGCCCGCGACCGCCGCCGCGTACTTGCCCTCGTAGGCACCTGAGCCACGCACGAGCCGCGTGAGCCGCTTGGCGTCCCCCGCGACGGCCCTCCGGATCATGATCGGCCGGCTGCCCGGAGCTTTGCGTGAACTCATCGGCCGAGTATCGCGCACCGGAAAGTGCCTTCCTACGGCGGGCCGACCGCTCCCGCACCGGCGAGGCCCTTGAACAGGGCCGGGTTCGGCGGCGCCGTCGCCGAGGAGGGCTCGCAGGGCGACTCGGCGGGCGCGGTGTTGGTGGGCCGACGGCCCGGCAACCACGGCTTCCCGCAGACCGGCTTGGTCAACCAGCCCGAGCCGGGGGCGGCTGCCGCGCGCGGCCCGCGGCCCGGTCACGGGAGGCGCGCCCTTCCCGTCGTGCGGGGCCGTCAGTCCAGGTCGGGCAGGGGGCGCCGGGCTACCTCGTGGGCGTCGTCCGCGGGGACGGCCAGCATGCGCAAAACCATCTCGGCGAGGTTCATCGCGGCCTCGTCGCCGTCCACCTCGGGGCGGGCGAAACGCAGCTCCACCAGGGCCAGCAGGGTTCCGCCCAGCGCGGACAGGGCGACCCTCGGGTCGAGGGTGGTGAAGCGGCCGGAGGCGATGCCGACCTGGAGATCGCGCAGCGCCCGTCGGGCCAGTCCGTTGTCCGAGTGGATGTGTCCCAGGCCGCGGCGGCGCAGGACCTGCATCAGCTCCGGGTGGGAGTCGGACATGCGGGCGCTGAGCCGGAAGCCGGCCGCGACGAGTTCCGCCGGGTCGTCGATCCCGGTCAGCCGCTCGTCGTAGGTCTGGCCGAACTCCTCCAGGGCGTCGACCACCGCCGCCTCGATAGTCGAAGTTCGTGCTGCTGAGCTGAACGCCAGTCGCGGCAGTGGATCGTCTCGGACGAACTGTGGTCGCCCATTGAGCCGTTGTTGCCGAAACCGGGTCCGAAGCTGGTCGAGGGCCCCTGCGACGTCGCACCGGACGGGCCGCCCCGCCAAATCCACGTTCCCCCCAGCCTCCCCTCTACCTGCGGGTTTAACACCCGTCGAAAGCGCTGGTGCCACTTCCCCCACCCAGACACCATGGTGACGTCCGCAGGACCTCGCCCTCTTCAATGAGGAACTGCTCGGGCATCGCGGTGCCGGGGTGGAGCGAGGGGGCGTCCCACCCCGGCCGGGTCTCATCGGATGTGCTTCGCCGGCTTGGTGGCGGCGTTGAGGAGGTATTCCAGGGGGCCTCGCCGGAAGAAGCGGGACCAGATCGCGGCGAACACGGTCGCCCCGAGGACGAACATGATCAGCGGCACCCAAGATTGCTGGGTGCCGGTCCCGGCGGGCACGGACAGCGCGGACTGGGCGAGGAAGTGGCCGACGTAGGCGGTCAGGGACATGGTGCCCACGGCGATGACCGGCTTGGCAAGGCAGCGCAGTCGCGGCAGGCGGTCCATCGCCACCGTCGCGCCCACGATCACGAGGATCGCGACGCCCACGCTGCCGATGATGTCGAACGAGGTCCCGCTGTGCGGCCCGGCCTTCAGCAGGTACGACGCGGACATCTCGGGGAACGACCCCCCGTCGGGCGGCATCGAACCGCTGGCGGGGGGCATCGCCCCGGAGCTGCCGGACGACGCCCCGTCTTCCGCCGTGCTCCTCAACGCGCCCGATCCGGCGAGCAGCAGGGACATGCTGTAGGCGGCCGCGGTGAGGGAGGCGCCGAGAGCGGCGAGGCGCTTCTGAACGGTGCCGGAGGACAGGTCGAGGCGGCCCAGTGCCATGCCCGCGATCACGAAGGACATCCATGTGAGCGCCGGGTAGAAGCCGGTGAGCAGCAGGTCGAGCACTCCGACCTCGCTGAGGCGGCGGAGCGGGTCGTAGGCGTTGATGCTCTCCTGGACCGACGACGTCAGCAGCGAGTTCAGGAGGAACGCCAGCTGCGGTGTGACGAGGGCGAAAGCGGCCGCGATGATCGCGAGTGTCCTGGCACTCAGGCGCACCAGGGGCAGGGCGAGGAGGAAGTAGACCCCGTAGAAGCCGAGGATGATCACTCCCCCGTACTCCATCGCCAGCACGGTGCCCAGCACCAGCAGGACCACGGCGCGGATCGCGATGCGGGCCTTCGCCTGCCGGCCCGCCAGGCCGGTCTTGGGCTCGCGGCGGCCGGCGATCAGCATCAGTGAGAACCCGGCGAGAGTGGCGAACAGGACCGACGAGTGACCGTCCGCCATGTAGCGGATCCAGCTGGCGACGCCGGTCGTGGCGGACAGCGGGGGGCCGATGTGCACGACGTACATGCCGAACACCGCCAGCGCGCGGGCCAGGTCCACCCCGACAAGGCGTCCCATCGCGGGACCGGGCGAGGCCGGCACGGCGGGCTGGGGGGAGGCTCGGGGCGGCGGAGGTGAGGTCTCCGGGAGAGCTGACGTCTCCTGCGGCGGCTGCGTCTGTGTCATACGGCAAACCTCGCGCGGAGCTCAGGGGGCGGGCCATCCGGCAGGTTTCGGTGACGCCCCCGCCGACCGGCGGGTACCGCCCTGCCGACCAGCGGAACCTCGTCCCCGACCCGGTCCGGTGCGACCGGGCGGTGGTCTTGTTCAGCCACTCGGCGGGGGTGGACCCGACAGGTGCCGGATGGGCGTGCGGAGGCTGGGCTTCCAGGGTGGAGGCACGACACACCGTGCGCGGCACGAGGAGCCCGACACCTCCCGCACCTCACCAGCTGACGAACCGGGGCATGACGTGGTTTCTCCCGGGGGCCAATTCCTGAGGTTCCTCGGCCTGGTGCTGGCGGCGGGCGCCCTTGTCCTGCTCGTCGTACGCCCTGAGGTGCCCGGAGCGCTGGTACGTGCCCTCGCCCCGGGAACGGCCGGACCCGCCCGATGACCCCACCACACGCGAGGTAGTCCGGTCGGCCACTGCCCCACGCCCGGCCGGACAACCAACCACACCCACACCCACGCAGACCAAGACCGCGAAAGGCCGCCCATGTACACCGAGTCCTCCATCGGTCACAGACGTGCGGTGTGGAGCTGGCTGGCGCAGCCGACCGCGCTGTTCGGCGGCGTGTACGGGCTGCTGGTGTCGAGTTCGGCCGTCGCCGCGCTCACCCAGTTCGGCGAGACGACTCGAGCGGCACGCATGGACGACGCCCTGTGGGTCCTGTTCACCGCCCTCGCCTCGGCCCTGGCCCATGGTTACGCCCACCAGATCGCCCACCGCGACGCGCAGGGACGTCCCGGCGTACGGGGTGTGGTGCGTGCCGTGTTCGCCGAATGGCCGCTGGTGGTGGGGGTGCCGTGCAGGATGTCGGCGCGTTCCGCAGCCCGACGAGGCCTTGCTGGGAACCGGGGAGAGACAGGGAAGGACGCGTGGAAAGGGTGTTGGTGACGGTCACTCCGATGCTCTCGCCGTCCTGCCACAACTCGACGCTGGCCGTGGCGCCAGGTGCGTGTTTGCGGACGTTGGTCAGCGCTTCCTGAACCGTACGGTAGAGGGCGCGTTGGGTGGGTGTGCTCACCGTGGGCGGCAGTTCCCCCGTCAGCTGTACGTGAGTGCCGCTCGATTCCACGAGTTTACGCAGGTCGGCAAGGGTGGGCTGAGTGTCAGCTCGGTGGCGTCGCCGCCGGAGGCCCGCAGCAGGGTGAACATGGTGCGCAGCTCGTCGAGCGTGGTGACGCTCAGCGAGCGGATGGTGCGGGCGGCGTTCTTGGCGTTCGTGTCCTGGGTGGCGACCTGCAGCGCGCCGGCTTGTACGGCGATGAGGCTGACCTGGTGGGAGACGACGTCGTGCATCTCGCGGGCGAGTTGGGCGCGTTCGCGGGCGAGGACGGCTTGGGCGTGCAGGGCGCGTTCGTGTTCTCGGGCTTCCTCGATCTCGGCCAACCGCCGCGCCAGGTCCCGCTGTGCCTGGAGTAGCTGGCCGAAGAGGACCGGTGCCGCGGCCGTAGCCAGGCCGCACACGAAGAAGACCAATGTCATGGTCCGGTCGACCTCGGCCAGGGGCCACGGAGTGCTGCTCGCGACGGCGGCCAGGGCGACGCACCCGGCGAGGAGACGGCGGTTGCGGGAGCGTTCGGCCAGGGTGAACAGCGCCACGAGCACAGCGACGGCGACCTCCTGCGTCAGCGCGATCGGCAGGGTGAGCAGGAAGACGACGAGCGGGAACCGGCGCCGGAAGGCCAGCGCGGTGCACCCGACAGCCGCCAGCGCGAACTCGAGGCGCGTGGGCTCCCAGTCGTTCAGCCGCACGTCCAGGGCCGCCGCGGCCACCAGGGCGAGGTCGATGACCGGCGCGGGAACCCGCTGCCACAGGGCGCGTGCACGGCTCATCCGCCGACCTCCGACCGCAGGCGCTCGTCGAGGAGTCCTGCCCGCTGCGCCAGCAGGGCCGCCTGCACCCGGCTGGTCACACGGAGCTTGGTCAGGATGGCGCTGACATGGTCCTTCACCGTGCCCGCCCCCAGATGGATACGCGCCCCGATGTCGGCGTTCGACAGCCCTTCCGCCACCAGGACGAGAACATCACGCTCGCGTGCGGTGAGCAGCCGGACCCGGGCGGCGTCCTCGTCCACCGCCGTCCCGGCGCCGGGATGGCTGTGCAGCAAAGTCCGTGACGCCTTCGGGGAGAGCACCACACCACCCGCGGCCAGGGTCCGCACCAGGTGGGCGAGCTGCTCCGGCTCGGTGTCCTTCAGCAGGAAACCGGCCGCGCCGGAGTGCAGGGCGGTGAGGATGTACTCATCGGCGTCGAACGTCGTCAGCATCGCCACCACCGGCGGGTCCGCCATTGTGCGCAGCTCCCGGAGCACGGTGAGCCCGTCGACGTCCGGCATCCGGATGTCCAGCAGCACCACGTCCGGCCGCACCCGGCGGACCGTCTCGACCGCCTCACCGCCACTCGCGGTCGCGACGACCTCGATGTCCTCGGATGTGCCCAGAATCAGCTGGAAGCCCGAGCGGACCAGAGCCTCGTCGTCGACCACCATTACCCGGATCACGCGCTCCCCCTGACTTTTCGTTCACACCGTCCGGCCCATGCCGACTCGACCCTAAAGCCCCGATCGGTCCCGGCGGCCCGCTGAGCTGCAGCTACAGCCACACGGCGGGGTAGCACCCACCACTCGGCAGGGCGACGGCAGCCTTCTGCCGGATGGGCCGTGATCGGCCCGGCCTCCAGTCTGAGGGCCATGACCACGATCAACGGGCCCGACCACTGCACGCCGGAGCCATCCCGCCCGCCTGCCGGGAGGACGCATCCCTGAGGGGCAACGGCCTCACGGCGCCCTCGTGTGCGAAGGGCTGGAAGCCGAGAGGGGCGTCGTCGCAGCCCCGCTGATTCCGCAATCACTCGCGAAAGGGAGGAAACTCCATGAGAAAGTGCTGGGTTCTACCCTTGATCGCGCTTGTCGCCACCACGCTCGGGGTGACGGCGACAGGTGCGACCCCTGTCCTCGTCGCCTCCGACACGCCTTTGCGGGTAATGCCGTTGGGCGACTCGATAACGTGGGGTGTGGGTAGCAGTACGGGCAACGGCTACCGGGGGCCGTTGTGGAACAAGCTTGCCGCGGACGGCCATGCGCCGGACTTCGTGGGCTCGGTGCAGAACGGTTCGATGTCCGACCCCGGCAACGAAGGCCACTCCGGATATCGCATTGACCAGATTGCCGCACTCGCCGACGCCTCGCTGACGCGCTACCGGCCCGACGTCGTGACGCTGCACATCGGTACCAACGACCTCCGAAGGGCCTCGGAGGTCGACACCGCTATCACCCGGCTGAGGTCACTGGTCAACCAGATCACCGCCGATGTCCCCGACGCCACCGTCCTCGTCGCTTCCCTGGTCGTTTCCACCAGCAGCACGGAGGAGCAGTGGCGGGGCATGTACAACCAGGCCGTCCGCCATATCGTCAGTAACGCCCAGGGCGCGGGCAAGCGCGTCGCATACGTCGACATGAGCGGCTTGACCACGGCCGACCTGGCTGACCCTCTGCACCCCAACGACTCGGGCTATCAGAAGATGGCAGACGCCTTCCACCGCGGCGTCCAAGCCGCGGGCAGCGCCGGTTGGCTGAAGAACCCGGCCCCCGCGTCCGCACTCGTGCGGTCCGGCCTCGCCGGCAAGTGAACGGATCTCAAGGGTGCCGGCACCGCCGACGGGAACCGCCGTCCAGGTCCAGGGCTGCAGCGGCAGTGCCGATCAGGCCTGATCGCTTTGCACCGACGGCACCGCGCGCTCCATGGGCAAGTTCCTCGATGCCGACGGCGGGGGCACCGCTAAGGGCACCAAGGTGCATATCTGGACCTACAACTTCCGGCCCGCGTGCCGAAGGTCACTCACGCTGCTGCCCCCTCTGCGGTGATCCCGGACAGCTGCCACTTCTTTGTACGGATTTCCCGGCGTGCCCGCCTGGGCTCAGCGGACGCGGTTCGCCAGCTTGGTGGCGCTGTTGAGGAGGTACTCCAACGGGCCGCGGCGGAAGAAGCGGGACCAGATCCCCGCGAACAGGGTGGCGCCGACCACGAAGCAGAGCAGCAGCTCGAAGGAGGCGGACTGCGGTGGGGTGACCCCTTCGCCGGGCAGGGCGAGGATCACCAGGATGTGGCTCACGTAGAGGGTCAGGGACATGGTGCCGACGGCGATGACCGGCGCTGCCAGCCTGCGCAGCACCGGCAGCCGGTCGACGGCCACCGTCAGGCACAGGATCACGGTGATCGCGACTCCCAGGCAGCCGATGAGGTCGAACGTGGAACCGCTGTGCGGCTCCGCCGCCAGCAGCCCCCAGGCGTCGGGGCCCCACAGTCCATGGCCGACCGGCAGGTCGAAGGACCCCTCTGCCATGCCGGGATCCTTCATGGCGGTGCGGTCCTTCAGGACGTCGAAGCCCTTCATGTCAGGCATCCCGGCCATGACCTCCCTGGCACCGCCGGTCAACCGGAGCGCCAGCCACGAGACGCCGTATCCGAACGCGATCAGCGCGGGACCGACCACGGCCAGCCGCCGCCGCACCGCACCGGAGGACAGATCCAGCCGGCCCAGCGCCATACCGGTGACCACGAACGTCATCCAGGTGATCGCCGGATAGAAGCCGGTGAGCAGGAAGTCGAGCACACCCACGCCGGAGAGGCGCGCGATCGGGTCGTAGGAGTCGATCATGTTCACGGTCGACTCGCTGAGCAGCGCCCGCAGGGCGTACGCCACCTGCGGCATGACGAGCGCGAGCGCGACCGCGATGAGCGCGAGCGTCCTGGCGCGCAACCGCAGCAGGGGCAGGGCCAACAGGAAGTACACCGCGTAGAAGTTGATGATGACGCCGCCGCCGAAGTCGGTCATCGCCAGCGCGGTCCCCACCACGAGCAGGATCACGGCCCGGATCACGATCCTGACCTTCGCCTGCCGGCCGGCCAGCCCGGTCTTCGGCTCCAGACGGCCGGCGATCAGCACCAGCGAGAACCCGGCGAGGGTGGCGAACAGCGCCGACGCCCGGCCGCTCGCCAGCCAGACGGCCCGGGTGCCCATGCTGTCGCCCGAGACGGGGAAGGGATTGAAGGGGCCGACGTGCACGGCGAACATTCCGAACACGGCCACCGCACGGGCGAGGTCCACCCCGACCAGCCGCGCCGTCGACGAAGGGCGTCCCGTCGCCGTATCAGGCTCGGGTACGTCCAAGGGCTGGGCAGGCGCCTTGATGGCGCTTTCGATCTCGGTCACCGGGACAACCTCGCCGAGGCACGGGACATCGACCATCCGCCAGGCTTCAGGAGGTGTCCCGCCAGTCGGCCCACCGACCCCCTCCGGTCGGCGGGGGCGGTCTCGGCCTACAGGAACGACTGTGGCCGTCGAACTAGCCACCGGGATGCCGCGGATCCGGCATCATCTGCGACTTCTTCCGCTGGCCGGAGCCGGGCGACTGGCGTTTCGAGGAGAGCGAGTGGCCCGACCCCGCGCTGTGGCCGAGCAGTTGGCCGACCTTGAGGTGAAGGTCGCCGTCTCGATGTGGCAGACCGCCGAACCCGGCAGCGACACGGGGCGGTCTGCTCACCTTCGCGTCGCCAACCCGGGCGTCGACGAGGCGCCAAGCGCTCCCGGTGGCGTACAACACAACGCCGCCTGCGCACGCGCCGCGCTGTGGCGGCGACTAAACGCCAACTACGTTCGCTGAGCCTAGGTAACCGCCGCTGCCCCTTCGACCAGATGAGGCGGCGAGGAGCCTGTGGCCGCCAACTCCGTGGTGCACCAACCTGGGTGTATCCGTCGTGGCCTCAGCGGCATCGGCGGCAGTCGCGCCTTGGCCCGCGCCCGACCCTGCCCCGGCACCATGTCCCCGCCCCTGGCCCAGACATGGCCGGCCACTGCCAAGGCCCGCAAGGGCTGTCCCCTTGCGGGCCGAGCGGGCCGTGCAGGCCGGGGTGGGGCAGGAAGCCGAGCCACCCCGACCGGACATCAGCGGATGTACTTGGCGGGTTTGGTGGCGGCGTTGAGCAGATGCTCCAGAGGGCCGCGGCGGAAGAAGCGGGACCAGATCGTGGCGAACACGATCGCTGTCAGGATGTACGTGAGCACGGGTACCCAGGACGTCGTGGTGCCGGCGCCGGAAGCGGGCCACGCCGACTGTGCGAGGAAGTGGCCTACGTAGGCGGTCAGGGACATGGTGCCCACGGCGATGACCGGCTTGGCCAGGCGGCGCAGTAGCGGCAGACGGTCCATCGCCGCCGTCGCGGCCACGATCACGAGGATCGCGATGCCCGCGCAGCCGATGGTGTCGAAGGTGGTGCCGGTGTGGGACACGGCGCCCAGCAGGTCCGACGCCGACAGCTCGGGCCCGCCGGGTGCGCTGCCCATCGAGCCGGAGACCGCGGAGCCGCTGCCCATGGAGCCCGGACCGGAGCCGCTGGAGGGTCCCCCACCTCCGCCGACGTTCCATACCGCGCTCGCGCCGGTCAGCAGCGTGGCCAGGCCGTAGGCGGCTGTGGCGAGGCCGGCACCGAGGACGGCCAGGCGCCGCCGGACGACGGGGGCGGACAGGTCGAGGCGGGCCAGAGCCATGCCGGTGGTCACGAACGCCATCCACGTGATGGTCGGGTAGAGGCCCGTCAGCAGCAGATCGAGTACTCCCACGGTGCTGAGCCGTTCCAGCGGGTCGTAGGCGTTGATGCTCTGCTGGACGGAGTCGCTCAGCCACATCTTCAAAACGAACGCCAACTGTGGCATGACGAGCGCGATCCCGGCCGCGATGAGCGCCAGTGTCCTGGCGCTCAGTCGTACCAGGAGCAGTGCGAGGAGGAAGTAGACGCCGTAGTAGGCGAGGATGATGATGTCCCCGTACTCCATCGCCAGCACGGTGCCCAGGGCCAGCAGGATCACGGCGCGGATCGCGATGCGGGCCTTCGCCTGTCGGCCCGCCAGGCCGGTCTTCGGCTCACGGCGGCCGGCGATCAGCATCAGCGAGAACCCGGCGAGGGTGGCGAACAGGGCCGAGGAGCGTCCCTCGGCCAGGAAGTACACCCAGCTGCCGACGCTGCCCTGGGGGGAGTCCATCGGGGCGATGTGCACGATGTACATGCCGAACACCGCCAGCGCACGGGCCAGATCCAGCCCGACGAGGCGCCCCATCGAGGGGCCGCCCGAGACCCCCTCGCCGGACTCGGACGAGGCCTGCGGCGGTGGAGTCGCGTTCCTCTGCGGAGCCGACAGCTCCTGCGTCGGCTTTACCTGTGTCATACGACGAATCCTTCGGTGCCGCCAGGAGGCGGAACATCCGACAGGCTTCGGCAACGCCCCCGCCGACCGGCCGGGACCGCCCCGCCGACCGGCGGAACCGCGCCGCACCGACGGGCCGGGCGGGCCCGGCCGGCGGCCGGCTCGGGCGCTTCGGTTTGGGACTCAAGTCTGTACTCGCTGTCCCCGACCAGGCGCTGTACTCCCGGGCGATGCCGCCCTGTTCTCCCTCTCCTCCGAGTACAGCACCACTAGCGGGAGCAGGGATCCGCAGAGCGTCGACCGACCTCGTGGCGGACGAGTCATGGGCCGCTGCCCAACTGCTCTGCGGTAACAGCGGTCTGGGCTCCCACCCCCGGCGCACCCCTGCCCGCCGAGTGCTCCTCCGCGTCAGGAAATACATCCTTCAAAAAACGAATAATCATTATTATCTTAGTGTGGCGGGACGTGGTCACAGAGGGGGGCGTCATGGATCTGAAGGTGCTGGGCCTGCTCGACGTACGGGAGGGCGGGACGCCCATCGTTCCCACCTCGGCACCGGCCCGCCAACTGCTCGCAGTGCTCGTGGCCCACGCCGATCACCTCGTGCCGACGACCGTCCTGACGCAGGAACTCTGGCCCGAAGGCGCGCCACCGCACGCGCGGGACGTCATCGAGACGCACGTCCGCCAGCTGCGGGAGCTGATCGACGCCGCGCTGGGCGTTCGCCCCGAGCCGGTGGCGGGCGCAACCGCCGCGTCCGGGCGCCGGACGGCGCGCGACGTCCTCGTCTCACTGTCCGGCGGCTACCAGCTCCACACCGGAGGCGGCGCCTCCGACCTGCGCTTGTTCCTGCGCGCGGCCGGCGCCGGCTACCGGGCCATGGAGGTGGAGGACTACGCGACGGGTGCCGAACGACTCGGTGAGGCGCTTGAGTTGTGGGCCTCCGACCCCTACACCGGCGTCGTGGCCGGACCACATCTGCGCACACACATCGCCCGCCTCCAACAGTCCCGGCTGCGGGCCCTCGACCAGTGGGTCGAGGCACAGCGCAGGCTCGGCCGCCGGCACGAGCTCTACGCCGGCCTGTCCGTCTTCCTCTCCCGGTTCGGCGGATCGCCACCCAGATACGCGGTGATGGTCGCGGACCTCGTCCCCGGCGCGGACCGCGCGGCGGTGCGGCACGGTCCTGCCGGGAGGGCCGCGGCGGCCCGTGCCAGGACCGTTCCCCACTCGGCGCGCCGCACGCTTGCCGCCTCGCGTTGACCACGAGACCGCCGTCGAACCAGTTCCCGTTCCAGTTCAGTTCCGACACCGACACCGACACCGACACCGACACCGACACCGACACCGACACCGACACCGACACAAGTACCAGTACCAGTACCAATACCAGTTGCACCCCGATGACGGGCGAACGTGCAGGACAGGCTGGGGGCTCGCACATCATGACGGTTCCGACCGACGACACCGGCCTGATGGCCGTCCTCGAACTCCTCTCCGAACAGGCGCCGGCGAGCCGGTTCGACCAGGTGTTGCAGCGTGCCCGTCGCGACGGCGCCACCGATGAGGAGCTGATCCGCCTGGAACGAGCCGTGCGACTGGCCCGGGGCGTGCAGGCATGGCAGGGGCAGCGCCGCCAGCGTGAGGACGGCCTGGCCGATCTGGTGGACACCGCGACGGACCTGGCGTCGCCACATGACGTCGACTCCTTGCTCCAGGTGGTCACCCGGAAGGTCAAGCGGCTCATCAACTTCGACATGACGTCCATCGCCCTGCTGGAACCGGAGGGCGGCCTTCGGTTGTACGTCTCCGACGGCTCCACCACCGCGCTCGTCGCCGGCCACACGATCCCGGCCCCTTACGGCCTGGGCCACCCGGCGCTGGCAGCCAGAGCGCCGCTGTGGACGGCCGACTACCTCGACGACGACACGCTCACACACGACGAGAGCGCCGACGACGTGGTGCGAGCCGAGGGGCTGCGCGCCATGCTGGCCGTGCCGATCTGCAACGGCGAGCAGACCGTCGGGGTTCTCTACGGCGCCGCGCGCTCCGTACGCTACTTCAGCCCGGACGAGATAGGTCTGGTCTCCTCGCTGGCGGCGCTCGCCGCCGTCGCCATCGAGCGGGCCGGCAGTTTCGAGCAGGCCCAGGGCGAGGTCGGCCGCCTGGAACTGGACGGTTTCCGCACCCGTACGAGCCTGGTCAGGCTGCGGCAGCTCAACGAGGCGCACAGCCACACCCTCGGCCTGCTGCTGGCCGGTGCCGACTTCACCACCGTGGCGAAGGCGGCCGGCGACGCGCTGGACTCCGCGTTGCACCTGCGTGACCCGGCCGGACGGCCACTCGCCGCCAGCGGTGACCTGGGCGAGCTGGACGAGTCGGCCGTGGCCGAGGCGGCCCTGGACGCGCACGCGCAGCTGAGGCCCGTCGTCACTGCCGGGGGCGTCTGGGTCGCTCCGGTGACCGCGGGCGCGGAGAACCTGGGCGTGCTGGTGCTGCGCCCGACGACGGCGCTGGTGGGGGAGGACGAGGGGCTGCTCCGGCTGACCGCGCAGACCTTCGCGATCCAGCTCCTCCTGCGACGCAGCACCGCCGTCGCCGAAGGGCTCGTACGGGACGACCTGTTCGACGAGCTCCTCGCGGCCGGCAGCCGCAGCGGGCACCAGACGCACTACCTCGTGCAGCGCGCGCGGCGCCTCGGGATCGACCTGGAGGCACCCCACGTCCTGCTCGTCGCCCGTCCCGAGGGCGGCGAGCAGGGGCGAGCCGTGGTGTGGGCCTCCTCCTACGCGCACCGGATGTCCGGGCTCAAGACGGTCCACAGCGGCAACATCGTGCTGCTCCTTCCGGGTTCGGACGCCTCGGCCGCGGCCCGCGCCGTCGCCGACCAGCTGTCACCGCTGCTCGGCCACCCGGTGTCCGTGGGGACGGCCGGGCCGGGCCGGGGCGCCGCCGGCATCGGCCGGATGTACAAGGAGGCCGTACGCTGCCTGGACGCGCTCACCGCGCTCGACGGCGCGGGCGGCACGGCCTCGGCGAAGGACCTCGGCTTCCTCGGCCTGCTGCTCTCCGACGACTACGACGTGGACGGCTACATCCGGTGCACGATCGGCCCGGTCCTCGACTACGACCGCGACCGGCTCACCGACCTGACCGGCACCCTGGAGGCGTACTTCGCCTCGGGCGGTAGCCAGGCCGCGGCGGCCGACAGGCTGACCGTCCACCCCAACACCGTGTCCCGACGGCTCGACCGGGTCACGGACCTCCTCGGCGACGCGTGGCAGCAACCCGGCAGAACGCTGGAGGTGCAGCTGGCGCTGCGCCTGCACCGCTCCCGCGAGGTCCTGCGCCGGCAGCGCCGGGCGGCCACCGAGGCTCAACCGGAGGCGAGTTCGGTGGAACGGCCCCTCCCGTAGCCGCCGGCCGACAGGACGACGGCCGCGTGTGCGGCGGAGGCCAACGTCATGTGCCGGTGCCAGCCGCGGAAGGAACGGCCCGCGTAGTCCCGTAACCCGGTCTCCTCGCCGACGCGCGCGAAGTCCGCGTCCACGCGGCGGGTGAGCTTGGTGAGGCGCAGCAGCGAGCCGGGGCCCGGCCGCGTCATGCCCGTCAGCCACAGCGCGGACGGCGGGCGGGACGGGTCGGTCCACTCACCGAGCAGGGACAGTCCGCGCGTCGCGCCGGAAGCGTCCGGCAGCGCCACCGGGACCATCGCGGCGAGCGATGTGCGCGGGGCGGGTCCGGCGGCCGCGTCCTGCCACGGCACCGGCCGGCGAACCCCCTTGACCAGTTGGAGGATCCGCTGGGCCGGCAGCGGGCCGCCCCGGAATACGGGCATGGCGCGGTCGGCGCCGGACAGCCGCTGGGTGTCGCTGATCCGGAGGAGGAAGGGGACGCCCGCCGCCGAGAGCCGGGCCACCGCCGCCGACACGTCGCCATCCCGCAGATCGATCAGGACCGGTCGGCGGGGCCCCCAGCGGCGCGCGGTCTCCAGGGCGACCGCGACCGCGCACTCCTGCGGGCTCTCTGCCCCCGCGCCCTCCGGGATGCCCGCCCGGTCGCGCAGCTCGTGGTCGTGGACCCACTGATCCGGCAGGACCAGACGCCAGTCGACGGGCGCGCTCAGTTCCAGGGAGGCATGCCACACGCCGAACGCCTGCTGCCCCCGGAACGTCTGGCCCGGGTGTGGAGCGAACCCTCGGTCGACACCGACCGAGTGCTCACCGGTCTTCGGTATCGGCATCCGACGAACCACCCAGCCCTGGACGGCCGTCTTCCGCTCCAGATGGGCGGCCAGCGCGGCGCGCAGCGGCTGCCAGTTCCAGGTGGAGTCGGCGATGAAGTGATGCAGTGTCTGCTCCGTGGCGGGGGCGCCCAGTTGGGCCGCGATGTTGCGCGTGGTCTTGCGTCCCCGGGTGGTGAGCAGCCCGCGCAGGTACTGCTCTCCCCGCTTGCGCTGGTCCTTCCTGAGGAAGGAGGTCAGCAGGGTGGCGCAGAGTTCGGACACGGCGTCGTCGGATACGGCGTCGTCGGATACGGCCGGGTCCGCGGGACGTTCGTTCCGGTGAGGCATGGTCAGCGTTCGGACCGGGTCTCGTCGCCTGATGGCAGCTGTGTTCACGACACTCCAACCTGGGGGGTGGCCTGCTCGCTGGCCCTCCCACGATCCCCGGGGGACGGTGCCGCGCACGAGGTGGTGACGGCATCCGTCTCCCGTCGCCCATGCGTGCCGGACCACTGGTGGTTCGGC
>NZ_LIRK01000182.1 GCF_001419765.1 Streptomyces torulosus | reverse complement strand
CCGGCCGCGGCCGGGAGGCCGACCTTGGCCGCTTTGCGGGCCGTGCGGTAGTCGCGCAGCCGCCAGTCCATGGAGCGGGCGTGCTTGCGGAGCTTGGAGTCCGGGTTGATCGCGTAGGGGTGGCCGACCAGGGACAGCATCGGGATGTCGTTGTGGCTGTCGCTGTAGGCGGCGCAGCGGGAGAGGTCCAGGCCCTCGGCGGCGGCCAGGGCGCGGACGGCCTCCGCCTTCGCGGGGCCGTGCAGCGGTTCGCCGACCAGCTTGCCGGTGTAGACGCCGTCGACCGACTCGGCGACCGTGCCGAGCGCCCCGGTCAGGCCGAGGCGGCGGGCGATCACCTGGGCGATCTCCACGGGGGCGGCCGTCACCAGCCACACCTTCTGGCCGGCGTCGAGGTGGGCCTGGGCGAGGGCGCGGGTGCCCGGCCAGATGCGCTCGGCCATGTACTCGTCGTAGATCTCCTCGCCGATGATGGTCAGTTCGGCGACGCGGTGGCCCTTGACGATGGAGAGCGCGGAATTCTGGGCGTCCTGCATGTGCTCGGGGTCCTCGGAGCCCGCGAGTCGGAACCACGCCTGCTGCCAGGCGAATCGGGCGAGGTCGCGGGTCTCGAAGAACTTCCGCTTGTACAGGCCCCGGCCGAAGTGGAACAGCGACGCGCCCTGCATGACCGTGTTGTCGAGGTCGAAGAAGGCCGCGGCCTTCTCGTCGCCGAGGACCGGGAACTCCGGTTCGGCGGCAGGGGTGTCGGGCGCGGGAGCGAGGTCCTCCAGTTCCCGGGAGGACTTGCGCGCGGCCTCGGCTGAGGCCTCGCCTGCCAACACACTCCGTGCCGTGGCGGAGTGCCTACGAGGAGTGAGCCATCCTAGAGCGGCCATGTCGTGAGCATAGCCAGTCTGTTCGGTGGTTCCGGAGTCGAGAGGTTTGCAAGGTGTGAACTCTCCACGACCTTGTCGTTAAAGAGGTGGTCCGTACGGCGTGTCCCGGTGCGGGACGGGTGACGAGGGGGCACGTCCTGCGCTGCGACAATGGCGAGCATGAGTGCCATGTTTCGGCGACGGTCGCGTGAGCCGGGGGAGCGACTCGTCACACTGATCGGCAAGCCGGGGTGTCATCTGTGCGATGACGCACAGTCGGTGATCGAGAAGGTGTGCGGGGAGCTCGGGGTGCCCTGGGAGAAGAAGGACATCACCCAGGACGAGGAGCTGCACCGCGCGTACTGGGAGCAGATCCCGGTCGTGCTGGTGGACGGGGCGCAACACACGTTCTGGCGGGTGGACGAGGCGCGTCTGCGCAAAGCCCTTACACAGATGTGACTGACCGGCCAGTCCAAGTGGTCCAGAAAGTCGCTTAGGATCGACGGGCTGATTGGTCTCGGGGGCGGGATTCGTGAGGAGAGTGTGCGGTTTTGCCCCCGTGGAGCAAGGCGCCGAGCTGGGCGTCGCGCGAGGAACGAAGGCACGTCCGTGTCGGTTCCACGCGTGCGCGTCGAGCGTGCGTGACCCCGGTCACGTTGGCCGGGCAAATCGGACACCATCTTTGTGCACGCGTTCACAAAGACATAGCCTGCTGTCGACGGGGCGGTCTGGGGACGCATGACCGCCCGCAGCCCCGCTCTACCCGCAGGAGCACCGTGGCAACTGGCCGAACTCACCGACCGGCGACCCGCAGCCGAGGGATTCCCGAGGCCACCGTCGCCAGGCTTCCGCTGTACCTCCGTGCCCTGACCGCGCTGTCGGAGCGCTCGGTACCCACCGTTTCATCCGAGGAGCTGGCGGCCGCGGCGGGGGTCAACTCCGCGAAGCTCCGCAAGGACTTCTCCTACCTCGGTTCGTACGGGACGCGGGGCGTCGGCTACGACGTCGAGTACCTCGTCTACCAGATCTCCCGTGAGCTGGGCCTCACTCAGGACTGGCCGGTCGTGATCGTCGGTATCGGTAACCTCGGCGCCGCCCTGGCCAACTACGGCGGGTTCGCCTCCCGTGGGTTCCGGGTCGCCGCGCTGATAGACGCCGACCCGGCGATGGCGGGGAAGCCGGTCGCGGGCATCCCGGTGCAGCACACGGACGACCTGGAAAAGATCATCGACGACAACGGGGTCTCCATCGGCGTGATCGCCACCCCTGCCGGAGCCGCCCAGCAGGTGTGCGACCGGCTCGTCGCCGCCGGGGTCACGTCCATCCTGAACTTCGCGCCCACCGTTCTCTCCGTGCCGGACGGTGTCGACGTGCGCAAGGTGGATCTCTCGATCGAGCTGCAGATCCTCGCCTTCCACGAGCAGCGCAAGGCCGGGGAGGAGGCCGCGGGCGAGTCCGCGGCCGTACCGCTGGCTCCCAAGGAGTCCGGGAAAGGGCCCGACGGGGATGTCCCCGCCGTGATGCCGGCATGAGTCTCCTGGTCGTCGGGCTGAGTCACCGCAGCGCTCCGGTGAGTGTGCTGGAGCGGGCCGCGCTGTCCCTGGACGCGCAGATCAAGTTGCTTCAGGACACGGTGGCCGCCGAGCCGGCCACGGAGGCCGCCGTCCTCGCCACCTGCAACCGCATCGAGCTGTACGCGGACGTCGACAAGTTCCACGCCGGTGTCGCCGAGCTGTCCACGCTGCTGGCCCAGCACAGCGGGGTGGGGCTCGACGAGCTGACGCCCTACCTGTACGTGCACTACGAGGACCGGGCCGTCCACCATCTGTTCTCGGTGGCCTGCGGGCTGGACTCCATGGTCGTCGGTGAGGGGCAGATCCTCGGGCAGATCAAGGACTCGCTGGCCCGGGCGCAGGAGCTGCACACCGCCGGGCGGCTGCTGAACGACCTGTTCCAGCAGGCCCTCAGGGTCGGCAAGCGGGCACACTCCGAGACCGGGATCGACCGGGCCGGACAGTCGCTGGTGACCTTCGGCCTGGAGCAGTTCACCGCCGGTGGCGCCGTCGAGGCGTGGGCCCGGGGCAAGCGGGCCGTCGTGATCGGCGCCGGGTCGATGTCGTCGCTGGCCGCCGCCACGCTGGCGCGGGCCGGGGTCGCCGAGATCGTGGTCGCCAACCGGACGTACGACCGGGCCGAGCGGCTCGCGCAGATCCTCGGCGAGCAGGGTGAAAAGGGCGAAACGGACGTGGTGGCCCGCGCGGTACCGATGGAATCGGTGCCTTCCGAGCTGACACGTGCCGATGTCGTCGTCTCCTGCACCGGTGCGACGGGCCTGGTCCTGACCGCCGACGCCGTCGCCGCCGCCGTCGAGGGCCGGGTGCCCGAGGGCACGGCCGCCACCGGGCACGACCACCGCGCGGACACGCGGGGCGACATACGGCCTGTGCTGCCGCCGACGTCCGTCGGCACCGACGAGGACTGCCCGCTCGACCTCCCCGCCGTCCAGGGCGGCGGCTTCTCCGTGCACGGCGAGGCCGCGGTCGCCGGGATGGACGCGGCGACGCTGGAGCAGCACGCCGCCTGGGTCGACAACGCGACCGTCGACCGGCGCACCGCCGCCCGCCGCACGCCCGCCGCCGACGCCGAGCTGATCGCCGCGCTCGCAGCGACCTTCGCCGTCACCGGCCGGATCACCGAACTGCGCCGGCCCGAGCCGGTCGTCGAGGCGCCCCGGCCCGAGCCCGTGCTCGCGCTGCTGGACCTGGCCATGCCGCGGGACATCGACGCGGCCGCGCACCGGCTGCCCGGTGTCCGCCTGGTCGACATCGAGTCCCTCGCCGAGGCCTCCGCCGACGCGCCGATGGCCGCCGACGTGGACATGGTGCGGAGGATCGTTTCGGACGAGGTGGCCGCCTTCGGCGCCGCCCAGCGGGCCGCGCACATCACCCCCACCGTGGTGGCGCTGCGCGCCATGGCCGCCGATGTCGTCGCGAGCGAGATAGCCCGCCTGGAGGGCCGACTGCCCGGCCTCGACGACAAGCACCGCGGCGAGATCACCCAGACCGTGCGGCGCGTCGTCGACAAGCTGCTGCACGCGCCGACCGTACGGGTCAAGCAGCTCGCGGCCGAACCCGGCGGCGCCGGGTACGCGGACGCGCTGCGGACCCTGTTCGACCTGGACCAGGAGACGGTCGCCGCCGTGTCCCGGGCCGATGACAGCCAAGAGAACGCCGAGAACCGAGGGCGACCATGAGTGAGCAGGCACGTGAGGCGCCCCAGCGTCGAGCCGATGGGCCGCTGCGGCTCGGGACCAGGCGGAGCAAGCTCGCCATGGCCCAGTCGGGGCTGGTGGCGGACGCGGTCCGGCAGGTGACCGGGCGGCCCGTCGAACTCGTGGAGATCACGACGTACGGCGACGTCTCGCGCGAGCATCTGGCGCAGATCGGCGGCACGGGCGTCTTCGTCACCGCGCTGCGGGAGGCGCTGCTGCGCGGCGACGTCGACTTCGCCGTGCACTCGCTCAAGGACCTGCCGACCGCGCAGCCCGCCGAGCTGGTGCTGGCCGCCGTGCCGGTGCGCGAGGACGCGCGGGACGTGCTGGTCGCCCGCGACGGCCTGACCTTCGCCCAGCTGCCGGACGGCGCCCGCGTCGGCACCGGCTCGCCGCGGCGGATGGCCCAGCTGAACGCGTACGCGCGCAGCCACGGCCTGACGATCGAGACGGTGCCGATCCGCGGGAACGTAGACACCCGGATCGGATACGTGCGGAAGGGTGAGCTGGACGCCGTCGTGCTGGCCGCCGCCGGACTGAACCGGATCGGCCGGATCGACGAGGCGACCGACTTCCTCTCGGTCGACACCGTTCTGCCCGCCCCCGGCCAGGGGGCACTGGCGATCGAATGCGTCGCGGACAACGCGCCGCTGGTCGCCGCGCTCGGCGAACTCGACGACCCGTCCACACGGGCCGCCGTGACCGCCGAGCGGTCCCTGCTCGCCGCCCTGGAGGCCGGTTGCAGCGCCCCGGTGGGTGCGTTCGCCGACCTTCTGGCCGACGGGCAGACTGTCAAGGAGATGCGCCTGCGCGGCGTCGTCGGCACGACCGACGGCTCGACGCTGGTGCAGCTGTCCACCACCGGTCCCGTGCCCGAGACGCACGACCAGGCAATGGCGCTCGGCCGTGAACTCGCGGCCGAGATGCTCGCCAAGGGCGCGGCCGGTCTGATGGGGGAGCGAGCACATTGAGCCCCACCACCCTTTCCGCCGGTCCGGACCACGGTCACGTCACCTTCCTCGGTGCCGGACCCGGGGATCCGGGACTGCTGACCCTGCGCGCCGTGGAGGCGCTGGCGAACGCGGACGTCCTCGTCGCCGAGCACGACGTGCTCGACGTGGTGCGCGCGCATGCCCGTCCGGGCGTCGCCGTACTGGACACCGACACGGGCCCGCCGTCGCCCGTGGCCGCGGCGCCCTCGGCCTCTTCCGCGGCTACTTCAGCGGATACGTTTTCGGGCACAGGCACGCCTCAGCTGACGGTTGTTGACGGCGCGTCGACAACCGTTGGTGCACCCGCTGTGCGGGATGCGGCACATCTTGTCATGGAGGCCGCGAGGGGCGGCAAGCGGGTCGTCCGTGCGGTGTCCGGGGACCCTGGCCTGGACACCTACGCCACCGGGGAGATGCTGGCGTGCGCCGCCGCGGGTGTGCCGTTCGAGGTGGTGCCCGGTGTGGCGGCCGCCGTGGGCGTGCCCGCCTACGCGGGTGTGCCGCTGCGGGACGCGCAGGGCGCGGACGTGCGCTTCGTGGACGCGCGCACGGCGTCCGAGCGGTGCTGGACCGAGGTCGGCGCGTCCGACGGGACCGTCGTGGTCTCGGCGACGTTGGAGACCGTGGCCGCCGCCGCCGGTGAGCTGGTCGCGGCCGGCCGCAAGCCCGATACGCCGCTGACCGTCACCGTCGCCGGTACGACGACCCGGCAGCGGACCTGGACCGCCACGCTCGGCACGATCGCGCAGGTGCTGAAGCAGGCCAAGGTGCTGCCCTCGCCGGAGGGCGGCCGGCCGGTGATAGCCGTGGTCGGTGAGCGTTCCGCCGCGGCCCAGCGCGACCAGTTGTCGTGGTTCGAGAGCAAGCCGCTGTTCGGCTGGCGGGTCCTCGTGCCGCGCACGAAGGAGCAGGCCGCCTCGCTCTCCGACCAGCTGCGGTCCTACGGGGCCGTGCCGCACGAGGTCCCGACGATCGCCGTCGAACCGCCGCGCACCCCGCAGCAGATGGAGCGCGCGGTCAAGGGCCTGGTGACCGGACGGTACGAGTGGATCGCCTTCACCTCGGTGAACGCGGTCAAGGCCGTACGGGAGAAGTTCGAGGAGTACGGGCTCGACGCCCGGGCCTTCGCGGGGATCAAGGTCGCCGCGGTGGGCGAGCAGACCGCCAGGGCGCTGGTCGCGTTCGGGGTGAAGCCGGACCTGGTGCCGAGCGGTGAGCAGTCCGCGGCCGGGCTGCTGGAGGACTGGCCGCCGTACGACCCCGTCTTCGACCCGATCGACCGGGTGTTCCTGCCTCGGGCCGACATCGCCACGGAGACGCTGGTCGCCGGGTTGATCGAGCTCGGGTGGGAGGTCGACGACGTCACCGCCTACCGGACCGTGCGGGCCTCGCCGCCGCCGGCGGAGACCCGTGAGGCGATCAAGGGCGGTGGCTTCGACGCGGTGCTGTTCACGTCGTCGTCCACCGTGCGGAACCTGGTCGGCATCGCCGGCAAGCCGCACAACGTCACCGTGATCGCCTGTATCGGGCCCGCGACGGCGAAGACCGCCGAGGAGCACGGGCTGCGGGTGGACGTGATGGCTCCCGAGCCGTCCGTGCACAAGCTGGCCGAGGCGCTCGCCGACTTCGGGCTGCGGCGGCGCGCGGCCGCGCTGGAGGCGGGGGACCCGGTGACGCGGCCGAGCGAGCGGCGGCCGGGGGCTCGGCGGAGGCGCAACACGACCTGAGGTGAGGCGTGGAGAGGGGCGGTGGCCGCTTGCGGCTGCCGCCCTTTGTGCGGGTGGGCGCCTGTTTCCGTCGCGGGCTCCAGATTTCTCGGGCAATTCCCTTGCGCTGCACAAGCGTTCATGTAAGCCAGTAAGGCTTTGCTCATGGCATGAACGCGGAAACGTGGGGAACAGATGACGATCGGAACGGCGGGCAACCCGGCTGGTGGCGACGACGAGCAGGTCAGGCGGCTGGCTGCGGGCTCGTCCAACTTCGGCCACCTGATCGGACACGAGCCTTTACTGGTGACGCTCGGCTGCGCGGCGGAGGAGTGACCAAGTCCCGACGCCGAAGCTCGCGCCCGGCACCTGCTGATCGCAAGGGCACTTCGGATAGAGCACAGCCGAAACTCGATGCGCCACCGCCACCCGTGACCAACGCTCCAGCCCTCGCCACCGCCATTCAACCGACCCTCGACATGGAGATCCCCTCGTGACCACGACCGAGGCTCGTCGACAAGCTCTGGAGTTACTGCCACGTCCTGCGGGACGACGGTGTCTCCACCATCGACTACGTCGAGCAGTTGACCCTTCTCGTGTTCCTCAAGATGGCGCACGAGGCGCAGACCCGCCCTCCCATGTTCCGCGAGCAGATCATGCCCGAGGGGTCGGTCTGGGAGAACCGCGGCTGGCCCGAACTGCTAAAGAACGATGGTGCCGCGCTCGAAGTCGCCTACGCGGAGTTGCTGGAAGACCTCGGTGCCCAACGCTCCGGCACCACCTTCCACCTCATCTTCAACGGGGCCAGGAACCGCATCCACGACCCCGCCAAGCTCAAGCGCCTCGTCAAGGACCTGATCGACAAGGAGAACTGGTCCGGTCAGAAGACCGACATCAAGGGCGACGCCTACGAGGAGCTGCTGTCCCGAGGCGCCGAGGACATCAAGTCGGGTGCCGGTCAGTACTTCACGCCGCGTCCGCTGATCCAGGCCATCATCGACTGCGTTCGGCCCACGCCCGACGACACGATCACCGACCCCGCCTGCGGAACCGCCGGCTTCCTGCTTGCCGCCGCCGAGTACATCCTCCAGGAATACGGCAACCAGCTCACCCCCGAGCAGCGCAAACACCTCAGCAGCGGCGGGATCTGGGGTACCGAGCTGGTCCGCAACACCGCCCGGCTCGCCGCGATGAACCTCTTCCTTCACGGCATCGGTCAGCCCACCGGACCCGCCCTCGTCCGCACCAAGGACGCCCTCGCCGCCCCACCCGACAAGCGCGCGAGTCTGGTCCTCGCCAACCCGCCCTTCGGCAAGAAGTCGTCCATCACCGTCTATGGCGACGACGGTACCGCCGCCCGGGAGGCCATCGCCTACGAGCGGCGCGACTTCTGGGTCACCACGACCAACAAGCAGCTCAACGTCGTCCAGCACATCGCCTCGCTGCTGGAGATTCATGGGCGGGCCGCCGTCGTCGTTCCCGACAACGTGCTCTTCGAGGGCGGAGCCGGTGAGACCATCCGGCGGCGGCTGCTGAACGAGTACGACGTGCACACGCTGCTGCGCCTGCCTACCGGGATCTTCTACGCGGGCGGCGTCAAGGCCAACGTGCTCTTCTTCGAGCGCAAGCCCGCCCGCCCCAACCAACCCTGGACCAAGAAGCTCTGGGTCTACGACTTCCGTACGGCCCAGCACTTCACTCTCAAGCAGAATCCGCTCACCCGGGCGCACCTTGAGGACTTCGTCCAGTGCTACCGCCCCGACGAGGACCGCTCCAAGCGCGTCGAGACAGAACGCTTCAAGGCGTACACGTACGAGGAACTCGTCGCCCGCGACAAGGCCAACCTCGACATCACCTGGCTCCGCGCCCCCAGCCTCGACGACGCCGACAACCTGCCCGCGCCCGAGGTGCTGGCAGCCGAGATCGTCGAAGACCTTCAGGCCGCGCTGGAGGAGTTCGCTGCGATTGCGGAGACGCTGCAGCAGGCGCGGGGTGGGGACAAGGGCGAGAGCACGGAGCCAGCTCTGGTCACGGACTGACAGTGTGTGCGGCCCCGTATCCGTGAAAGTCGGGTGCGGGGCCGCGCGTCTCGTCCGTCAGTTCCCGGAGGCGTAAGGCAGGAACGTCGCCCAAGCGGTGGGGGTGAGGGTGAGGCGGGCGCCGCGAGGGGTCTTGGAGTCGCGGATGAGGATGTGGTCAGGTATGACTGCCACTTCGACGCAGGATGGGCCGTCGTCCGAGCTGTAACTGCTTTTGATCCACTCCAATTCGTTGCCGGATCCGCCGAAGGGCTTGAGGGTCATGACTCTCCTAGGGGGTGTTTCGAAAGTCCCGCACAGCACCCACGGCGCCCGGCACGCACTCTCGCCGCACCGGCCGAAAGCCCAAGTACGTCCAGTACGAGGGCTTTCGTCCGGCACGCCGAGAGCACGCACCGGACACCGCGGGCACCGCACAGGACTTTCGAAACACCCCCTAGCACTCTTTCGATGAAGGCCAGCGACTCCCGTGGCGTGAGAGCCTGCGCCCGGATGGTTCCGTAGCGCATGTCGAGGACCGTGGTCTCCTTGGGGTCAGTGATCACGCGGTTGGTGAGTTGTACTTCGTTCAGGCCGACAGCTGTCCCGTCCTTGAGCTTGAGCAGGCGGAAGGGGCCACCGAGCCCTGAGTTTTCTTCCCGGTTCAGGGGCAGAACCTGCAGGTCGACGTTTCGATCCTGGCTTGTCTCCAACAGCCGTTCGAGTTGCCCGCGCATCACCATCTTGCCCCCGATCGAGCGGCGTAGCGTCGACTCGCACAACACAAAGCTGAAAAGTGGCTGGCAGAAAAGAATTTCCTGCCGGGCCATCCGCGCAGCCACCCGTTGCTCCAGTTCCTCTTCCGTGAACGGAGGGCGCCGCGAGGTGAACACCGCTTCGGCGTACTGCCTGGTCTGAAGCAGCCCATCGACAACCGAGTTGTGGTAGGAGCAGATCTCGACCGCCCCGGACTCCAGGCGCTTCACGTCCCGCACCTTCTTCGGATACCGGACCTCCGCCAAGTCCCCCTTCATTGCCGCGATCTTGCCGCCCGCGCCCAGCACCTCGTCCGCCTGGTCCAGGTACTCGGGTCGGGGAATCCGCCGTCCCCGCTCGACCGAGGAGACCAGTTCCTCCCCGTACCCGATCGCCGCCCCGAACTCCGCCTGGGTGAGCCCGGCCGTCTCACGCCACAGCTTGAGCTGCCGCGCGACCGTCTTCATCACCGCCCCGGCCTCGTCGTCCTCCAGTCCTACGTCCCAGTCACTCACGCAGTCCACCGCCTCCCGCCGCGCCGCCAGGTGCCCAACTCTGGTTGCCTGTGCTGCGTCACCCCGGTGCGGCCCGGACAGCGGTCGGCCCGCACCCGGACAGCCACTCTCCGCACGGGCACCATCCCTTCACAGGCTATGCACGCGCAACCACTCTGTGTGACATGACAGAGCACTTCACCCGAACCAGCAGTTCCGTTGCCGTGCCCGCCGGGTCCGAGGCCTTTGCCGATCCGGCCCGCCGGTTCTCGGTACCGCTGTCCGCCACCCGTCGCGGGGCGCGCCTGGCCAGACTTCTGGCCACGGAGCAACTGCGTTCGTGGGGGCTGCCGTTGGACCCGGCACGGCTTGTCGTCGCCGAACTCGCCGCCAATGCCGCCTCGCATGGCCGGGTCCCAGGCCGGAGCTTCCGCCTCACCCTCGCCATGTCCGTCGCGCCGCTCGCCACACTCCGTATCGAAGTGACCGACACCCGGGGTGACTGCCTGCCCGTCCGTACGCCGGCCACCGGTGGAGCCCCGGCCGAAAACGGCTACGGGCTTTTGCTGGTCGAGGAGTTGGCGGATCGGTGGGGTGTGGTGGACGGACCGGCGCCGTCCAAGACGGTTTGGGCCGAGCTGAGTCCCAAAGGCTGAAGCAGTTCACCCACCGCTGGGCCGCCGCCAGGTTGGGCGCGGTCCCGGCGGGGGCGAAGGTGAAACCGTCCCACTCCTCCAGAGCGCGCGGGCTGCTCAGGGCGGAGGTACCCACCGCCGCAGTGCAGCGGCCGGTGAGGGCGGTACTGATCGAAAGGTGGGCGGCGCCGCCTGTCGTACGCGGCGAGGGTGCGGCGGCGTCAATATATGGGACGGCGCGTGGAGGCTGGTTCGGTGGGCCGGGTCGGCGGTGTTTGCCCATGCGCTCGATCGTCTCAGTCTCAGGCCGCGATCGTGGTCGGCCCGGCGGAGGCGAGCTCCCGCGCTCTGCTGCACACATCGATCTTCTTGGCCATGACCGGAGAAAGGTCGACACCCCGAGCCGTGATGTCTTGCCGAGCGAGGTGGGCGAGGGCGCGGCCGTGTCGTCTCCCTCGCCGTACTTCGGGGAGACGAGTTCTCCGTCCGGTCCGCGACGCGTATGGTCGCGCCCTCGGCCACGTAGCCGGGCGGCCCCTCGGAGGCCCTGCCCAACCGGGTCTGTCAGGTCGGGAACTCACCCAGCCAGTCGCGCTGGAGAAGGTGCTTGGGCAGATAGCCGGACTCGATCCCGATAGGGAATCCGCCGTCGTACGCGAGGCATGCGACGGCAAGAGGACCGAGGGCGACAGCGCCGTCGATGTCCGCCTCCCGACTCTCGTCGTGAGTCCAGTACAGCCTGTGCAGTTTCAGCGCTTCCTCCAGGGCAGGACCGAAGCCCGCCTCGTTTCTGCGCACGAAGTTGTAGAAGAGATTGATCGGCGGATAGAGGACGCCCTGGAGCAGGTCACGTGGCGCGATCCGTGCAACCGAGGCGTCCGAGGACTGGAGGGTGACCGTCAACTTCTCCACCAGCCCGGGACGCCGCAGCCAGTAGGTCTGCAGAGTGTCGACCCAGTGGTAGATGTATTCGTCATACTGCCCCTCCGGCGCACGCAACCGCTCCACCGGAATCTCACAGAGTTGCGTCATGCGCTGCTGGTCACGGCAGATGACAGCCAGCCAGAAGGCGGTGAGCCAGTTCCCGGCATCGGCGGCGGACAGCCTGCCGGTCGCGGGAAGGCGACGCATCTTGTGGTTGATACGGCACTCGACGTGCCCCTCTCTCGCCTCCGACACCGCGAACAGTGCCGAACCCAACTGCATCGCGTTGACCGCGGCTTCCCATGTCTCCACGGCCGATGCTTCGGGGTCGTCGACGCAGCGTGCCTGCAGTGCCGTGACGGCACTGGGGAAGGCGAAGTCGATCATCTCTGTCGACTCTTCGAGTTCGTCGATGTCGCGGGCGACAGCTTCGCCGAGGCGCTCCACAAAGCGCTCGGTATCGGGGATCACCACACCATGCCTGGCAATGGTCACGGTCACGGAAGGGTCCCCCTGCTGATGTCGAACCGTCGGTACTGGTAGCCAGTGTACGTGCCCGAGTTCCTCTCCCCCTTGACGACCACATATTCCAGCTTGCCCTCTTTGAGCGCCGCCTTGAGATCCTCCACGAGGTCGATCTCTCCTCGCTTTCTCATTTCCCGGAGAATGTCAAAGAAATACTCTCTGCTTCCCTGGGAAACCTTTTTGCCGTTCGGCAGGGACCGACCGCCGAGCTCCGTTCCCGTACTGCTCTTCGCCTCGACGACGACAATCCGGCCGTCATCGTGCTTCCATACTTGGTCGAACTGATCGTTCCCATTCTTCGGGCCGAGCAGGGTCTGTTTTTCGAAGTCCGGGTAGCGCTCGGCGATATAGTGGTGCTCCGCCGCGTTCTCGCCGAACGCCTCGGTCGCCTTTCCCATGGCCGTGTGGGACTCCTTGTACGCCCCTCGCGCCTCTCCCCACTCCGCAGCAGAGTCAGCCGTGCCATGAATTTCATGGGTCTTTCCGGTCTCCGCCTTCCATTCCTTGACGACGTTGTCCCATTGGACAGCGAAATGGCGTTCCTGTGCCGCTCTGTCGAGAACCTCAATCCTTGCTTGGCTTGTGACAGTGTCTGCGCCCACGCTTATGTAGTCGTCGTCGAGGAAATGCGGTTCAGGTGCTGCAGGAGTTTCCTTGGCCTGAATCCATGGTGCGTCATCCGAGAGTCGAGCGAGCTGGGGTGGCGTGAACCCGCTCTCGTCCTGGAGCTTTAGATTCTTCCGCCAACCATTTTCCTTGTAATATCGCTCCATGTATCCCGGCTCATGGTTGGCGCGGTAGACCTGAATCTCCTCGATCTGCTCCAACGACAGCGACCCCCTGGGCCCATAGGGATTGTCTCCCTCGCGCATGAAGGCAGGTCGCGTTGTCTGCCCTGTCGGACCAGGGCCAGGACCAGGACCGTCGCCGTCGGACCGCGGACCGTCGTTCGATCCGTCGCTTGCCGCGTCGTCACCGGTGCGCCCGACATCGTTCGGACCACCGCCACCCCGGCCCTCTGGTGCATTGTCGTCACGACGGCCGCCGGTTTCCTCCGGCCCGTCGCCGCCTCGGCCGCCCGTGGTCACCGTGTCGCTTCCGCGACCACCGACCGCCGCGGCGTCCCCGCCCCGCGCACCAGCCCCCACCGCGGTCGGCTCCCGCTCGCCGACGCCACTCGCGGGCTCCTCCTGTCGTGCGGCGGTCTGCCCGGCCCGCTGCTCCGCCGTGGCCTCGTGGCGGATGGCGTCCAGGGACTCCCGTATCGTCCCGTCCGCGTTGTGCATGACCAGGGTCTTGGTGTCGAGGTAGACGACCTCGCCCTCGGCGGTGGTCATGCGGACGGAGTTCTCCGGAGTGAGGCCGGCCGGGAGGTCGTCGGCGATGTTCGGGGCATCGGCTATTCGATACGTGCCTTCGCCGAGCCTGATGTGCGTGCCGTTCGTGATGCCCCGCAGCCCGGCCATGACGTCACCGATCTTCACGGCGGTCCCGCCGATGCCCTTCGCGATGTACGTCATCGGGTCGACGATCCGCCCCGCCCTGCCCGCGAAGGAGAGGGCCTTCGCGATCGCCCCGGCCTTGCCGGTCGCCGCGACCGCGCCGCCTGTTCCGCCGGTGAAGATCGTGGTCAAGACGTTGAACGTGACCGCCCCGGCCGCCCGGGAAGGGTTCTTGCCCCACTCGTCGTACGCGATGAGCGCCTTCCCGGTCTCCACGACCGCCGTACGGGAGTCGCGCAGCCAGGAGGGGAGTTTGTCGGCCGGGGTCAGCCAGTACGCGGCACCGAGCGGCGTTCCCGTGATCAGGACGCCGGTCGCGAGCTTGCCGAGGCCGACCCAGGCCTGTCCCGCGGCGTCCCACCCGTTGAAGCCGACCAGTGTGCCGAGGCCCTTGATCGTGCCCCACACGCCGTCCACGACGAAGCCGACCGTGAAGTCCCAGGCGTGCTCGTGGAAGTAGTACCAGGGGTTGGACTCCTCGACGACGTCGCCCCACGGCAGACCCCCGGCATTGTTGAGGTCCTCGGCCCGGTAGCCGTACATGTTCTCTTTGTTCGACCCGTCGCCGACGACGAGCGGCTCTCCGCCGACCAGCGCGACGATCTTGTTGTGGCATGCCCGCTCTGCGGCCTGGAAGGCGGACCAGGCGGCGTTCACCGCGTTGCGGCGGGCCGTGTTCTCGTCGATGAGGTCGCCGTCCGCGACCCAGTCGTCGTCGTCCGCTACGCGCCGTTCGAACGCCGCGGCCTCCTCGCGGAGCGTGTTGAGCCGGTCGACCAGGGGCCGGACCTCGGCCGCGTAGTCGAGCAGTGCCTGGGAGACCGTGCCCAGCTCGGTGTGCAGGTCGTTGCCGGCCGATGCGACCGGCGCCGTCGTCGCGAAGAGCTGGTCGGCCTCGGGGGCCTTGTAGAAAGGTTCCAGCAGGTTGAAGTTGGCGTCGATCAGCAGACCCGCCGCGCCGATCGCCATGCCGTCGAACGCGATGTCCCCGGCGTCCGCCTCAAGTTGCTCCAGATTTCCCGTGAACTCCGGTATCTCGGCCGAGACAACGGGCCTGTCCTCGCTCACGTCTACCCCCGTGGACGCCTTCGCGGATTCGTTCGCCGATCCCTGTTCTCAACTCAACGCCCCGCACGTACGTCTGGCGCTCCGATGTACGGACGCACGGGGACGCCCAGTCGATCATTTGTACCAAAATTGCGATCGTGATCCTACGTACTTCTGGCCAAAGCTCATCTCTCGGGGCTGCCCCGGCCCTCTCCACGCCACCTCGTCGGCCCGCCGAAGCGCCTCGTACCGGAGCCCGGAAACGCGGGTCCCGGTCGTCCGTATGTCGGGGTGGCGGGCGATAAGAGAGAAAGAACTCCTGGGAGATAAACCTTCCAAACCGATCCAAACCCCGTGTTCGTCACTCTGCGGAGTGAACTGTTCCAACTTCTCTGGCGGGAGGGAGGTTTGGGCGTGCAGGCTCGGCCGAGACAACCGCAGACATGCGTCGGCCCCCGCCGGGACTTCCACCTCCCAGTGCGAGGGCCTGACCATCCGAGGAAGATCTAGAGGCTCTTCCCTATGGCTGAGACGAAGCCTAGCGGCGCCGTGTGCCCGCAGCCGCCTGTTCGGCAAAGCGCCACCCGTTCCGGGGTCACCCACATCAGGGAGTACCAGCCCGACCGGTTCACGATCATCGGCAACCACCTCGCGCAGCACCGTGAGTTGTCCCTGACCGCCATCGGGCTCGGGACCCACATCCTCTCGCTGCCCCAGGGTGCCTCCGCCGACATCCGCACCCTCGCCGAGCGGTTCCCCGAGGGGCGGGACCGGATCGCCTTCGCCCTGCGTGAGTTGGAGGCGCACGGGTACATCGAGCGGGTGCGGGAGCGAGTCGACGGGGGGCGCGTCGTCACGCGGACGTACGCTTACAACGCTCCGGCGCTCACGCGTGCCCGCCGGACGGTGACGGACGGGGCGGGCTTCACCGCCGCGCCGCCGCCGCGGCCTGTGCCTGTCGGCCAGGGCGTTTCCGCGAGTCCGCCGGGCTCTGCGGATTCCGTGCCGCCCGCCGTTCCATCCGCTCCGGTCCCGGCGCGGGCGTGGAAGACGCCGCCCGCGCCGAAGACGGCGTATTCGCCGCCTCGGAGCCGACCGCCCCGGAGCCCACCGCCTCGGAGTCCGCCGAACCCCAGTCGTCCGGCAGCGAACACCACGACAAGGCCGTCGCCCTGCTCGTGGGGCTGCGCCGGACCGACGACCGGTTCACGCTTTCCCGGCGGGACATACGCCGCCTCACTCCGGCCGTCATCGCCTGGTTCGACAACGGTGCCAGTGTGACGGCGGTGCACCACGCCATGACGGCGAACGTTCCCGCCCTCGTCGAGCATCCGGCCGGGTTCCTCGCCTACCGGTTGAGGGAACTGCTGCCACCAACGCTGCCGCCCATGCCCGTGGTTCCCGAGAGAAGAGGGGACCCAGAGGCCGAGGCGTCCCCCTCGTACCCCATGGTCGACTGCGCGGGTGGCTGCAATCGTGCCTTCCGCCAACCGGAGGGCACGTGGTGTCGGGACTGCCGCGCCGAGCGCGACCGTCGTACCGCCGAAGCGGAAGCCGTCTGCGGCCGTGCGGCCTGAGCGCCCGGCAGGCAGCGCCTCGCGGGGCGTATGAGCCTTCGAACCGATCTGAACGCCCCACCACTTCGAGGGAGCTGACATGGCCTACCCCATGCCCCACCACACGACTCACTCCGCCTACGTGGAGGTGTACAGCACCCTGCGTCAAGCGGCTGCCGCACTGGAGGAACTGAAGCGGACGGGCGCCGGGGAAGGCTTCGCGGAACCCTATGCCGGGGCCGCCATGCACGCCGTGCGGTTCGCCGTGGCGGTTCTGCACCCCGTTCTGCCCTGCCAGCCGGGGCCACCCGCCGACCATGAGCCCCAGCGGCAGCTGGATCTGGCGGCGCACTGGCGGGACGCCGCGTTCGAGATCGGGGAGTTCGCGCCGGGGCCCGCTCTGCGGGTCGTCAGGGGCGAGGAAGGCACCGGTACGCACGGGGGTGGCGTCCAGGGGGCGTAAGGCGGTCGCGGTGTGCGTCAGTTCACCCTCGCGGAACGGGCGTTCGCGCTGGCAGAGTGGACGTGTATCGCGCGGGCCAACGGGGGAGGCACGGGAGCATGACAGCGATGATCTCCGTGAAGGTCGAGGGGCCGGTCGGGCTGGACGAGCCGCAGGAACTGCTCGAAGAGCTGGGCCGGGAGACGGGCCTTGACTGGCGGCTGGAGACGGTCGGGCAGAAGGGCACGCTGGGCGGTGATCTCGCCTTCACCCTGTTGGAGGCGTTGCTGGAGGGCGCGGTGGGAGCCGCGATGGGGGTCGCCGCGCAGCGGGCGGTCGACACCTGGCGGGGGCGGCGGCTCGACCCGCCGACGGTCACCATCGTCTTCCAGATGCCGCAGACGCCGGGCGCCCCGGGAGAACCGGACACTCCGGGGACTCCGCCCGCCGCGGGGGCCTCGACGGCCACACCGACGCCGCCTCCGGCGCAGGACCCCGAGCCGCCGCAGGTTCCCGAACCGCCGCGGCGCCCCGGTGACGACTCCGGCGGTCCCGCGGGGCCCGCCACCCCCGAAGGGAGCTGACGGGCATGGCGTCGCGGGCGCTGGTGATCGGTGTCGGGGCGTATGACGACGACTCCGGCATAGACGGGTATCCGACGATCGAGGCGAGCGCTCGCGCGTACGGGGCGGCGCTGGCCCGGGACCCGCAGTGGGGCGCGGAGGCCGGCGCCGCCGTGCTGGAGCCGGAGCGAACCCGGACCGCGGACGGTGTGATGCGTGCCCTCCACGACGCGGCCGCCGCCGGGGAGGGACCCCAGGACACCCTGCTCGTGGTGTACGTCGGACACGGCGCCTACTGGCAGGACGTACCCGGCGGGCAGGTCCACTTCGCGGTCGGCTCGTCCCGGATCAACGAGCCCTGGACCTGGCTGTCCGCCTGGTACGTGTACCGGGCGATCAGGAAGAGCAAGGCCGGCCTCAAGGTGCTGATCGCCGACTGCTGCTACTCCAACATGCTGCCCCACCTGGGACCCGAGTCCGCGCTGCCGGGCGCCCTCGGCACCCGCTACCAGGGCACCTGTGTGCTCACGGCGGTCGGCGGCACCGTCCACAACGCCTGGGCCGACGCCTGCGCGAACCTGCCGAGCCCGCTGGACACCTGCACCCCGTTCAGCGGGCATCTGCTGAACGTCCTCGGCGAGGGCATGCCCGACCACCCCGACGACCTCACGCTCGGCGCGCTTCGCGCCGGGATCGACGAGAGCATGCAGGAGTGCGGGGTCCACCACGCGCCCCGGATGCTGCTCAACGACGCCTCCGAGGCGGCCACCCTCTTCACCAACCACGCGAAGGGCCGCCGGCCCCGGGCGCGCGTGCTGGACACCGTGGACGGCTGGGTCCGCGAGCTGCTCCTCAACGGGGAGCGCAACCTGCCCGACCTGATGCGCCGCCCCGACCTCGCGGGCCGGGTCGTCGTACGGCTCAAGGCGGGCGACGAGCAGAGCCGCGAGCTGGCCCACCGCGTGGACCGACGGGCCGCCGAACTCCTGCCCGACCCGGTCGACTTCGTCAGGTACTGGGGCGAGATCGAACCCGCGATGCTGGGCGGCGGATGAGCGGGACCCACGGCCAGGCGGCCGGCCGCCGGACCGAGCACCTGTTCCAGCTGGACCTCGCCGAGTCGCTCAACGAGGCGTACGCCTGGGTGACGCGGATCCAGGTCGCCCAGTTCGTGGGCATCCTGAGCCGGATGCGGGAGGAGCACCGCGAGGCCATGGCCATGCGGGCCCTGCACGCCTTCGCGCTGCGCCGCCCCGTCCACGAACTGGTCCGGCTCGCCGACCACTTCGACGGGCGGGACGCGGTGATGCTGATGGCGACGGCGGCCCTGTCCCGGCCGGTCGGCGAGGCGGCCGAGCTGGCGCTGATGCAGTACGAGGCCGAGTCGGGCGGCGAGCGCGCCCCGATCACCGCGAGCATCGTGCACGACGTGGCCTGCCAGCGCACCGCGTTCGACGTGGCGGTGTTCGTGCGGGTCCTGGAGCAGCGGGAACCGACGCTCGCCAAGCGGACCGTGCAGGTGTTCGCGAGCCCCGGTTCCGGCCGGACCAACCTCGACAAGGCGCTGCTGCACACCGCGCTGCGCGACGAGGGCTGCCACCGCGAGGCCGACCGGCTGCTCGGGCTGACCCTGCGGGCGATCGCCGACAGCCCGCCGGGAGCCGCGGGGCCGGGTGGGGCGGGCGAGGAGGGTGAGGAGATGGCCGACCTCGCGGGCGCCTTCCAGCACCTCAGCCCCGCCGGGCGGGTCCTGGAACACTGGGTCGAGGAACGGCTGAACGCCTCGGACGCCACGGAGGTGGAGCGCACGAGGGAACTGGTGGCGCGGCTCATCGCCCGGCGCGGCGCCGGACACGACGCCCTCGCCGAGCACATCGGCCGCACCGCGCAGCCCCGGCACGTGGTGAAGCTCTGCGCGCTGCTCGCCAGGGGCGACACGGCGTCCCCCGCCAAGTGCGCCCTGGTGCGGCGGTATGCGGCCGCGCACAAGAACGTGCAGGAGCTGGCCGTGCTGGTGACGTTCTGGCACAAGGAGCCGGCCCTGACGCGCACGACCCGTGAGCTGCTGACGGACATCGTGGCGGGTGCCGGGGCGGGCCCCCACGGCTCCGGAATGGGCCCCCACGGCCCCGGGATGGGCGCCGAGGGGTCCGGGGCGGGTGCCGAGG